>NZ_JBQKJT010000002.1:0-264814 GCF_052117125.1 Candidatus Avoscillospira sp. LCP25S3_F1
CTGGCGGCTTGAAGTTGTGCGCTCTCGCGAAGAAATGCGCCGGGAAGCCTATGGTTTCCTGCCTGATGGGTGATTCGACAGCGCTTGCCTCAGCAATTGTGCGGTGCTGCCCTAAATTTTTCTCAGGATATCTCGTTCAGTATTTCTTTTTGTAAGGCATCTGCTCTGGACCACTCTCCTACCTCCAGCGGCAGCTCTGACGGGACAATGAAGTTTGGTGGAAGATACGAAATATTGCAGAGTTCCAGGCTGGGGCAATCCAGCAGAGGTGTCAAGTCTATCCGTTCCATGACAGTACCCGGAGCAGGATACAGTCTCAACAGACGCAACTCCGGCAACTGGGCCAGCAAGCTCAGATCCGTCTGGGTATCAATATGAATATCCAACGATTCCAGCGACGGCAAGCAGGACAGCATCTCCGGTGATTTTGTAATGTCATAGGTATCATACGAATTTAATGTCCGCAAATTCGGCAAAACAGCGTCAGAATATAAGGTAATTGTATTTAATTCCAAGTTATTGTCAAAAGACAGCGAGTACAGATTGGTCAGCTGGGATATGTCCAAAGTATGATCTCCTGTAAAGCTAAAGTACAGAGAATGGAGTGTAACTTTGGATTCCAAGGGTGTCAGATCGGTTTCTGGTGAAATATCGACCGAGCATTGTTGCAGCTCTGGAAAGCTATCCAAAAAAGACAAGTCTACTATGGCTGTATCCAGCCCCATGATTGAGTTGGTATTAAAGCTGAGCACTGACATATCATCGGGTAAGGTTTGCAACAGCGCACCGCCATCAGACATCTGATAGTGCAGATTTCTCAGATTGGAAAAAAGCGCCAAATCCTCCAAGCTAGACAGTGACTGGCTTCCTTCCGGTGCTGCGCCATCCTCGCTCCATTCCAGAGAAATTCCATTATCCACCAAAAAAAGGGAATAGAATTTTTCCAAATCATCCGTATGCAATGCGCCGGTGGGTTTATCCAGCAGCAAACGGACATTGTGCTCCATGGCTGGGTCCGCAAAGTCCAACGCCGGTTCGTGCAGTATAGCGGCGGCGCCGCCACCGATGACTACGGCGCCGGCGGTAATTCCGGCGGCCAGTTTGACTTTGATCGCCGTTGCCGCCGTAGTTTTAGCCGTTGCTGCAGCCGTCGTACCTCCGGCAGCTCCCTGCCCGCCAGCCGCCGTGGCCGCTGCGCCGGTGGCGGCGGCAGCCGTAGACAGCCCCAACTCCGTACCGACCTTCTGCCAAAGTTCTGAGAAAACCGATGGAGCCGGCAGTTCTTCTGCCGTACAGCGGAACAGCAGCCCGAGCGGCAGGAAGGTATGGAACCGCACATGGTCCCGCTCCTCAATGGTCACAATTTCTTCTTTCAGCTTCTTACGGGCATAGTTCAATCTGCTTTTGACCGTTCCAGTGGAACAATCCTGGATTTCCGCGATTTGCTCCACAGTACAGCCGGAAAAATAGAACAACAAGACACATTCCCGCTGCTGCTCCGGCAGGCGCTCCACCAAGTCCAGCATCAGCCGTCTGGTATCTGCCTGTTCTGTTGCCACATGGGGCAGAATGGCTTCATCGGGATCCGGCAGGGATTCAAAATACGGTGTCCCGCTGTCATCCTCTTGGTTGGTCAGGACATATTTTCCCTCTTTGTGATATAGGCGATGGCATTGATGCGCGGCAATCTGGTACAGCCAACTCATCAATGCCTCAGGATGTTGCAGCTTCTGGATATTCTGCATAGCAGACAGATATGTTTCCTGCACCACATCCATCGCTTGCTCACGATTTTTCGTCAGACGAAGCGCCAAGGCAAAAACACGCGGACTTGTTTGCTGGTACAGCTCCCCCATGGCATCCACATCGCCATTTTGAGCCTGGACAACGAGCGTTTCTATCTCTTTCATGCTATCATTCCATTTTTATAGATTTTCTGACGCGGATCAGCAATTCCCCGACGTAGTTTTTTCGTTTACTGTCTCCGCAATCAGAAGTTTACCGTATAATGTAAATCAATTATATCGGCCCACCTAAAAATGTCAAGTGATAGCAACCGCAGCTATGCTGAGCGCCGCCCTCAATTTCCCTGTCGGCCTCTGTTTATACACTCATAGCACGATACAGGAATGTGATAATCTGCGCCCTGCTGCATATCTGTTCCGGTTCAAACCGGTCAGCACCAGTACCCACAGAAATACCAGACTCAGCCGCCCACGCTACCGCATCACAATAGGGAGCCTCCTCTACTACATCGCGAAATACACACGCTGTTGTAGGCATAGGAGCGCCAGACCATTTCCATAAATACAGCATTGTGGTGCTGCGTGTACACGGTGTATCTGGTTGGAACGTTGTATCGGTAAGTATACCTTGCTCATACGCCCAGACAACCGCGTTGTAATAATAGTCGGTGTTCTTGATGTTTGCAAAGGGATTTTCCGTTGCCGGTACGGGAGAACCGCTGGCTCGCCAGAGGAAGGTCAGAATCTGTGCCTGTGTGCAGTCGGCATTGGGGGAAAACAAATTGGCCGACGTACCCGCAGCAATATTCTGGTCTACCGCCCATTGTACCGGTTCACAAAAATAGGTGGAAATCGCCACATCTGCAAAGGGCGGCTTTTCCAATTCTATATCGGTATAGGCATATACATCATCATAGAGTGGCCAATCATTGATATATACACCGCTGAAAACCGTTTCCCCTGTCTTCATTCCGACACGCGCATTACCGTTATCCAGAAAACGTGCGGAGTCATATTCTATTGGAATGACAATCTGGTTGTTGCTGTCTACGATGCCATACCGTTGACGCTCCGAGCACATTTGCGAAACAATAAAGTATCCATTTTGATAGTCTTCAATAGAATAATAAGCGAACGGCAAAATTTGTTGACTTTTTTCCGTAATGACACCCCATTGGTTATTGTCGTTCCGTACACCATACAGGTTTTGATCTAGCGTATAAATTGATCTGTATTTGCACGGGAAGATCATACCGACCCCGTATCGATATAGCCCAAGCCGGGATACGTTATTGCTGTCGTAGGTCGTGAGCCAATAGTCATTAGGGTATTCCTCCCCACGGGGCTCAATTTCCTGAAAGACATTCGGTATCAGCAGGTTGAGATTGGAATCATACAACTGCAGCTTACTGCCAACACCGAACTCCCATGGTCCGATTGCAAAAAGTCCGCGCGCTTGGTCCACCAGTTCAATGCTGCTTTCTGAAAAGCCATAGAGAATGTTGCCCTGCAGATCCATTATAGCGTACTCAGATACAGGCCCATTGTAGGTCTGACGACCAAAACGACTGACAATCAACTTGCCTGCAGCGTATTGAATCGACTCGTAGACAGGTGCAAGAATTGACTTTCCCTGTGCATCCCGCAATCCATATTTCGGGTCCAGAATATATGTGCCTTCATTGAATAGAATCAGTCCGGTTTCCGGCTTGCCATACTCTTCCCAATCGGAGAGATAGCCATCTCCGATGTCTGCCATAGACAGTGCATATGCATCCATAGCCGCAGCAGAACACAGGAGCAGTGTCAATGTGATTACTAAAAAAAGCGTGCCAAACTTTTTTCTCATTTCACTTATCCTCTCATTCTCAATGTAATTTCCGTCAAAACGATACGTTCAAGCCTCGGTCAATAACCGGATTAAGTCACGTTATCGACCGTGGCTCAGACAGTGGCATATCGCCGCTGCCAATACTACACGCTGTCCATTACTTCCACAGACAGTAAATTACATCGGAACGGGGACAAGTTTCTGTAGCCGAAAACTTCAAACCATCCGTCACTCCATGCTCAGCCGCCCAACGAATCGCCGCCTCGGACCAATCGCTGCCCGACGCCGCTCCACCATCCGCACGGCAAAGCATGGCAAGAATCTGCTCATATGTCAGGATTCCCTCTGTACTGAATCGACCATTGCCAACACCACCGACAATGCCCTGTTCCGCCGCCCACAGAACTGCCTTGTAGTAGTACGCTGTTTCATCGGTTACATCCGAAAAGGGGCTCACACTGGACAAGGGTTCCGGAGAACCGGCGGCCCGCCACAAGAAAGTCGCTGCCTGGGCGCGTGTGACTGGCGACGACGGAGAAAATTTTGCAGCGCTGGTACCATTGGCGATTCCGTTTTCCACTGCCCAGACGACGGCATCATAGTAATACGCGCTGGTGGATACATCAGAGAAGATACCGGAAGAGGGCTCTGTATATCGGTAGGCGTTATACTGGTACTTTGTATAATGCTTAGTAGAGGTGTCGGTTACGGCAGGGTCTACATAAAAGGTGTAAAGCAGATAGATGGAATCCGTTCCGGCATCCGGCATGGAAAAGGTCACAGACTCTCCCGCAGACAGCAGACCGTCAGTTTCCATGGCGGCGCCGAGAAGATAGTAGCCTCTTGGGACAGTACGCCACTGTCCGCTGGAGGACAGAACATATGTGTCTTTATCAATGTCCATAAAGTATCCGCCGGGAATACTCTCTGTCTGTCCTTCCTGGTTTACCAGAGAAGATTGCGGATGAAAAACTTCACAGTAAACATATACAGAGTTGGCGTCATTCGGGTTTGTATTGGTCACGGTAATCTGCTGACCTTCCTCCATCGCATAGTGGAAGGTATCCTCAAAATAGAACGACTCACCGAGATAGTCCGCAGTACCCCAGCTAAGCAGATACTTGTCTTCCAGGGGTATCTTGGGTGCGTCGTGCTCTATACTGAAGCAATCAGAAAAAACTGTTTGCTCCGCAGCATGTACCGGTGTGATGCCTGCCAGAGCCACGCAGGCCAGCAGCGTACATAAAATTCTTCTGTTCTTTTTCATTTAGACTCTCTCCTTTTCAGATTTCACCAACGGAGACGGCCGCAAATACTGACTTTTTGAAGGAACGGCATTCATAAGAAGCTCGCCTTCCAGATTTTTGGTGTTGGCCGGTCTCCGTTGGGGTGAGCACTTTGGCTCACATTGGTAAGAGTCATTGAGAGACAGTTTGGTTTTATGACGTTGCGTTATTTTAAAATTTTTTTGTGCAGATGTTTACCACACCAGATCGTAGACCGCTTCCTCAATAAATTCTGCAAGAATGTTGGTATCCTGCATATCGTACTCTTCCATCATATCATCCCACTGATCAGTCAGATCATCCACCACTTCCTCCAAGGAATATCCATTAAATTCTACGGAAACAATGCTGTGTTTGATGCGTTGGAAAGAAAACGTAAACTGCGCCGAAAGCATGGCCAGAAGCAGAATCGCCGAAAGGACCATGGTGAGGCCGGAAAACGTCTGCCGGTAAACTTCATTGTGCAAAAACAGCACCATAACAATCCAGAGAATCAGTGCCAGCCCAATCACAAGCAGAGCGGCAACTGTCCAGCCAAACAAAACGAAGATGCAGGCCAGCAGGAACAGCGCTGTCGGGTACGGCGTACTGTAGCAAACGGCCAAGGCCACAGAAGCAAACGAATCCGTGCCGCGGGAAAGCTTGATCAGCAGGAAAAGGACCAGGATTGTAAGCAGCAGCGCACAAATGCCAATCAGAACGCCATCGCCAAACTGCAATACGGGTGAAATGTCCATTGCAATGTTGTTTCCGGCTCGTTTCAGCATCGTATCGACAGGATCAAAGATGGTGTACATTTGAACGCTGAGGAGCAATCCGTTGACAAAGCAGAAGAGTACCGCCCAAACAATCGCAAGTTTACTGTTGCGGGCGGCTGTAAATTGCCGAACCGTTTGAGCTGGATCACGAAAATACGACTTCAGGAAATTCGTAAAGTCAGAGATCAGCGAAGGCGCAGCGGCTTGCATTGGAGCCGATGTAGCTGTAGTCGGCTCGGGTGATGGCGGAGTTTGGTTTTGTACCGTGTCAGCAGTGTAGGCATTTGCCTGCGTGCAGGGGCAAGGTACGCCATCAGTAAGTGGGCGGCCACAGTTTGTACAAAAATTAGCCATAATTGACATCCTTTCTCTTTCTATTTGATTCAGGAAAATTATATCATTGAAAGAAAAAATTGTAAACATTCATTTCAATAAAGCGTTAGGATATATTTACAGATGATGGTGGAATTTGTTATAATCAGTGCAGAATACTGGCAGAATGCTCGGAAAATTTTTAGAGAGGAAGAGAGTCATAATGAACAACTTTTGCAGAAAATGTGGTGCAAAACTCAACGGCGGAGAAAAATTCTGTGGAATGTGCGGCGCAAAATGTATTGAGGAGTCTGTGCAGCCGCCAGCAGCAGCGGCCACGCCTCCTACTCCCCCAACGCCGTCTGCTCCCCCCACACCGTCTGCACCGCCCACACCGCCTGCGATGGCCACTCCGATGCCGGCTATCAAACGCAGCCGCAAACCGCTTATACTGATCGGTATTGCAGCAGTTTGTGTTGTAGCATTCTTACTGTTTGGAAAGCTCTATTATTTTCCATATATGATGCCGGAATCCGTTCTCACATCTCAATGGGCGTGTGACTGGGTTATTGAGCAAATCCAGCAGGACACCAGTCTGGAAGAACAATTCACCGTCACTGCGACAGTGCAGACGCCCGCCGCAGCGCCGAAACAGGATGGGCTGCAGCTGGAGTACGAAAATGTGCAGTGCGACTATCAGTTCACTGTGAACGGACAAACAGTTACCCTGTCCACAAAAGCTAATTTCACAACCGGCATTTTCCCGGGGAACATCAAAAAAATTGAATTTCAAGAATTTGAATATCCGGACGATTTTCTGATGGAGCAGCAAGAAGAATCTGGCGCGGATTCTTCAGATCCCGCGCAAACTGCACCGGCAGATCCAGAGCCTGCCGTGCCAGAGCAGACGGAACCAGCTGACCAAACGGATTTTACTGCCTATACGCCCCTGCCCGAATACCACTACGGAGTGTGGTACAGTGAAGAAGGCTATCCCTACAGTTTAGATGAGGACTGTTTTTTGGTTACTGCCGAAGGAGATGGTATTACAACAGATTTGAAAGCCGAATTTGTGCGGCGTGGGTCCGAAGAGGTTCACACGCTGTGGATTCCAGTGAATATGCCTGATTTGATTCATATTGACGGTCAGGTCTTTACACGAGAAGAACCCCAGGATAACTATATTCTGCCGGAAAGCAACCAGCGCTATCTGACAGAGGCGGATTTGGAGTCTCTAACCCATGAGGAATGCTGTCTGGCCAGAAATGAAATCTATGCCCGCCATGGCAGAATATTTACCACCGAAGAGATTGCCAGCTATTTTGAAGAAAAGGACTGGTATCAGGGAACCATTGAACCCCAGGTTTTTGACCGAAATACCAGTATCTATTTCAACGACTATGAATTGAAAAATGTCCAGCTGCTCCAGCAATATGAAAAGGAGAAGTTTGGCGGTTCCTACTATTGAAACAGGATATGAGGTTGCTATGAGAAAAGGAATTGGCGTATTCAGCAGTATTCTGCTCTTATGCTGTTTGTTGACAGGCTGTCGTCCGTCTGAGCCGGAGATTGTGGAGGCAGGCTCTCGCGTACCGGAGCTGCCTCTGCTGGAGCCAGAGGCGTTGGAAACGGGACCGGTATCCCAGCCAGCGGAAGAAACCGGAGCGCCGTCAGAGCCACAGGAGCCGGCGGCTATGCCGGAACCAGAAAAGCTCCTCATTGCCATAGATGCCGGCCATCAGGCTAAGGGAGACTACAGCACGGAGCCCATCGGTCCCGGTGCTTCTGAGCAAAAGGCCAAGGTCAGCAGCGGCACACAGGGTCGGTTTACCGGGCTGGCAGAGTATGAGCTCAATCTGACTGTTGCTACCCTGCTGCGTGAAGAATTGGAAGATCGCGGCTATGAAGTGCTGATGATCCGGGAGTCCAACGACGTTTCCATTTCCAATATGGAGCGGGCAGCCATGGCCAATGAGGCTGGAGCAGATGCATTTATCCGTATTCATGCCAATGGCTCAGAAGACCCATCTGTGAATGGTATTATGACGCTGTGTATGACGCCGGACAATCCGTATAACAGTGTATTGTATCCACAAAGCCGCGCCCTGGCTGACGCATTGCTGGATGGCATGGTAGCGGCCACCGGCGCCAATCGGCAATCGGTGTGGGAAACGGATACCATGAGCGGAATCAATCATGCGCAAGTTCCGGTTTCCATTGTAGAAATGGGATACATGACCAATGAGACAGAAGACCACAATCTGGCCACTGCTGCATATCAGCAAAAATTGGCGGAGGGCATGGCCAACGGCCTTGATCAATTTTTTGCTGGGCAAGAGGACAGCAATGCGCCTGTTCAGACGGACAGCGCACTGCAGCAGGCGTTGGATACCGCGTTGGAGGGGCTGTCCAGCCGATGGGATGTTTATGTGGAAGATCTGACCACCGGTGAGATTGCCTCTGCCGCGCATCAGCTGCCGGCAGACGGTAAGATGGTATCGGCCAGCCTCATAAAACTGTTTATTATGGGCGCCGTTTATGAGCAGGTAGAGGCCGGGACGCTGACCGAATCCCAGGTGGATGCCGATGTCCATTCCATGATTACCATTAGCGACAACAGCGCTTCTAACCGTCTGACAAAGCTCCTGGGCGGCGGCGATGCGGTAAAAGGTATGGATGCCGTCAATGCGTTTGCAAAGTCGTTGGGCTGTACGCATACGGAACTCAACCGCTTGATGTTGGAAGATAATGGATTGCAGAACTACGTTTCTGCCGCTGATTGTGCAGCCATACTGAAGGCAATCTATACCGGAACGTGTGTCAATGCGGAGTATTCGTCCATCATGCTGGAGCATTTGAAGGGGCAGCAGGTCAATAACCGTATCCCGGCTGGTATTCCCAATGGAACGGAAGTGGCTCACAAGACTGGTGATCTGTCCGGGCTCAGCTGCGGTGATGTGGGTATTGTGCTAGGGCCGAAAACAGACTACATTATCTGCGTAATCTGCAACGATCCCTATACGGATAGCGGTGCAGCCGCTAAAATCGTGGAGATATCGCAGCAGGTTTATGGGGTACTACAGTCGTAAATTTGCAATGTTTTTTTAGATACAGAGGGATACCTTTCGATGTATTGAGTCATAGAAAGGCACGCAACATAGAGAGAGTGAATCGTGATGAAACATAAAATCGGCTGCGTCGTTGTACTGGGGATTGGGGCAGCCAGTCTGTTGGGAGCCATTGCCTTCCTGATGCCGCTACGTCCTATAGCAGATAAAGTTTCTTCGGATAGCAACGCTGAACGTACAGAACAACGACTGCCGTTACAAGCATTACAGCAAGAAGAATCCCAACGACTTTGTATAGACCAAACACCGGTACAGGTGGCAGATCTGTCCTTTTCCCGGACCAGCCGTCAATCCATAGAGCTTACCTGGAGTGACAGCTGGGATGAAGTAGTCCAGGAGTACCAGCTAAAAAAACGAGCAGTTGGAGACACACAAAGTTCATGGATTGCAGTAGGCACATGTTCCTCTGACGGACTTTCGGATGGTACATCCTATCGGCTAATGGACATATTGGAAACCTCCGAACCGGTACAATTTGAATACCGCGTCGATATTACAGTTGCTAATTCCGACCGGTACCGCGCCATGGAAGGTGTATCTATTCCGGCCAGTAATGTGATGGTCTGCATTGACCCCGGCCATTTTGATGATGGTAGCCAGCTACTGACACCGGAGGCCGATGGATATGGCGAAGGGCTATTTGTTTTACAAATTGCCCTGGCATTGCGAGAATGCCTGCGAACGGAATACGGCATCGACTCCTATCTGACGCGAGAAACTGATTCCATTACCCTCGATGGGTACACAAATTGGGAATTGGACAGTGGCTTTATCAGCTTGCGCGGCGCATACAGTGCCCAAAAGGACAGTGACTTATTTCTCTCTCTCCATACAAATGCTAATGAGAACGATGCCAATGGTTATCCTACCTGGGCGCAACCCACATCCATTACCAAGCCGCTCCTGATTGTCAATACCGTGGCTGCCGAATCTGAGCAGGCGATTGCCATTGCCAACGCCATCGGAGCACAGCTTGCCCAAGCCAATCTGGCGTGCGGTATTGCGGATCGTCTAGCCTTTTCGCCCGGTACCCTGGGGGCGCTGCAAGCCTGGTCCACCTCGCTCAATGACAGCGTCGAATTGTCTGGCACAGTAGTGTACCGGCTCAATCAGGAAGGAGCGGATTACTACGGCGTGTTGCGTGGCGCCGCAGGAGTACAAGTAAGCGGCATCATCATTGAGCACGGCTTCCATACAGTGGATGTCATGCGTCAAAAAGCGGTGGATGGTACGCTTGCCAGTCAATGGGCCAAAGCCGATGCCTCCGGTGTCGCTCAGGGACTGGGGTTTCAGGCGCTAAAAGAGCGAACCAATTAACCGAATCCAAAAGAAAGACAGAAAGCAGGGATAATGATGTATTGTGGTGTATGCGGCGCTGTTGTGGAAGACAACGCAAAATTTTGTGGGAATTGTGGTGCTCCCGTCATTCCTTTAGAATCTGAAAATCCGACCAATACCGTAGAATCTTCTATTCCAATATGTGAAGACCCCCTCATACAGGAACCAGCAGTTCCTGCCCGTCCACACCTCTCCAAAAAAGCCCTGGGTGTGCGGATGGCAATTTGTACTGCTTTGGTGGCTCTAGTAGCTGTTGGTGGTTGGTTCTATCTGCGCATGCAGAACAACCAACTGAATCAGGAGTGGAATATGCGGACGGAATCTATTGCGCAAAGTGACATTGCAATTTGTAATGCCCAAGCCGATCAGTTGGAGGAAGCATGGCAGGCACTTTCTTTCTTTGATCTGGAGAAAAAGAGAACGCTGTTGGCACAGATGACCGAGACGGATACAGATGCTCAAAGTTGCCGCACTCAACTGGATCAGCTGGACAGCCAGTACAAGACGCTGGCCGCTGAATTGGAGCAGTGCTATAAAACCAGTTCTTATGGGACATTGGAACAGCAACTGGAGACTCTTTCCAACGCCGTCGAAGTCCAGCAGGACCCCGACAAAGCCCAGACGATACTTAACCAGGCAAAAGCGGGATTGGCAGCGCTACAGAATGAGAACCGGGACTATGTGGGTAGTCGGTTGCAGCAGTATCAGGCCATCAACATGGCTCAGGCTGACATCCAAGATAAAGCTGAATATGATACTTGGATGGCCACTTTGCAGCAAATAGCTTCGGATGGATCTTATGATCAGCTAGAAGACGCGCTATCCATGCTGGATAATATTACGGCCCCCTATGTGGATCCGGCTCAAATTCTGCAGTTGCTAGTGCAGCAAGTGGATGCCACAGATTACCCCAATGTCAAACTCTATTTACAGATTGAAGACCCGCTCACCGGACAGGTTCCAGATTCTCTGGAAGATAACTTCTTCTATGTCCGAAAGCAGGACGCAAACCGCAACTATATTTCCCAGCAAATTCTCAACGTTTCCCAGCTCAATGAGTTGGAAGCCCTGAACATTGACATGGTCGCCGATGTCAGCGGCAGCATGAGTGGCGCACCGCTGCAAGAGGCGAAAGACATTATGACCAGTTTTATTCACAGTGTCCAATTTTCAGCGGGAGATTTGGTAGAACTAACCACTTTCAGCGATGGTGTCTATTTGGAACAGGAATTTACTGACGATGCACAGCTGTTAAGCAGTCAGGTCCATGGTCTGACCACAGGCGATATGACCAGCTTATATGACGCACTATACACCGCTGTAACCCGTGTAGCTGCACGCCCTGGAGCCAAGTGTGTAATTGCCTTTACCGATGGTCTGGATAACTACAGTAGCTGCTCAGCCAATGATGTCATTGCTATAGCTCAGCGATACCAAGTCCCCATTTTCATCATTGGCATCGGCGGAAATGATTATAGTTCAGTGCAGAGTATCGCCAATCAGACAGGTGGTTCCTACTATCAGGTGGACCATGTAGATTCCATGGAGGCCATCTATGAGGATGTATACCGTCAGCAGAAGGAACTTTACATGTTAGAGTTCCAAGATGGCAGCGGTGCAGCCGTCACTGATGCTTCTGAGCTGCTGGTTGGCTACAATTCCAGTCAGTACGGTGGTAAAGTCGAATACAGCTATACCCCTAATGTGTTGGTCAATGTGCAGGGCCCCTCCCTATTTTCTGATGGTCCTGAGGCCGTCGTAGAAGCATATATGAAAGCCTTTGATGACGCAGTTACAGAAAATAATTTTAGTCATATTCAGCCCTATCTGCTGTCGGGCAGCGCCATTTATACCATGCAGCAGAAGTTTGTCCAGCAGAAAATTGAAGAACTGTTGGACTCCTATGAAATCGTGTCGGTAGACTATACAAACAACGACCAGTGTATCGTTACCACCCGTGAAACATACTATGTACAAACAGCCAATACGCCGCTGCATCTGTTGACTCAGCAATGTAAATATATTGTAGTCCGTCAAAATGGTCAGTGGTTTCTAAAGGATTTTGCAGAGCATGTCCAGGTACTTTCTAAAATAAACCAATAATCCCAGATATATTTTGCAGATTGAGTAAAGCAGCTATTTAGAATACTGCAGTTTTCCCCTGATGCCCTGAGCCCCTTCGAGAAATTTTCATATGTTCTTGGAATACTTCTCGAAGGGTGCTCAGGGTATCACTGCATAATTTGACAAGACTACCGACCAAGTCATTTAGATTCAAATAAAAGTTCAAAAATATCAAGAAAGCTGGATATATTTTATGATTTTCCGACTGCATATTTGGAATAATATGGCCAGTCAGACCCGCAGGCACAATGGTGCGTATTGTCTAAAAAAAATTTTTTAAATTTTTAAAACCAAAGGGATTTTAAAAAGCACTTTACTGGTGTACGCAGCTAGAATATCCGTCTGGTTCTCTGAGAGCCGGAAGATTTGTTTAAAGAAGGAAGATGGAGCACCATATGAAAAAGTTCAATACTAAAATATGCGGCATGATCGCGCTGATTGTTGTGGTCATCGGTGGTGGCGTCTGGCTCTGCAGCAGCCAGTCTGCTTCACCGGTCAGAGAAAAAACCGTCTCCACAGAGAAAGTGGAAGCAGTACAGGGGAAAGCAGAAGAACCCACGGCTGAATTGCTGTCAGTCAAAGATTCTGGTGAGAAAAACAATGCAGATACCGGCACAAAACTCCGCCCGCCGGTCATGCCAGAAACAGTTCAAAAACCGGAAATCAATATGAACTTTGATTTTGAAGCCATCTATGCAGATCTCCGTGAGAATCATCCTGACACAGCATCCGCAATGGGCGCGGCTATTTTATCTATCCCAGGTATTTTTGATAATGAGTCCGCTGCAGATCTGTTTGAGGAGTACTTAAGTAAAACGGGGCATGACATAGCCGCAGCACCAGGTCTGGTAGAGTATCTTCTCAAGCAGCAGTCCAGTGACAGCACCTCAACCACTACTACAACCACAGCATCCAGCCAACCCAGCACCAATACGAGCAGTGGCTCTTCAACCGGGGAGGTAGATCTTAGCGGAGGTTTTACCTATGAAGAATATGTACAAATGGTAAAGAATGGTCAAAAAGCAGGTTTAGATATGGGAGAAATGGTAACACGGGAAGAATTCGAAGAGAGCCAGAAAAATATGATACATGGAGATCCAACAGTCGACGCCTCCAATTCCTATGTAGATGAATGGACAAGTGGAGAGTTTGTGTTTGGTCCCAATGGCACTATACAAGTCATTTCGTCTGACAGCAATGAGGAAGACCATGCAGCCGACCGGCCATCTACTTGGACATAGCCATAGTGCAGATGTGAAAGGATGAATGGAAAGCAGCCACTTCCCAATCCGATATGTGGGTCAAATCCAGTGGAATACAAAATAAAACACAGAGCTCGTCATAAGATAAGGTAGAATAAGTTTCGCAAAAACAAAAAAGACATGGCTTGCAGATCTCTGGTAGAATGAAGTTGCGACACACCATTCTGAAAGGAGACAGCAAACCATGTCTGAAAAGATTGTACAGCTAAACGAGGAAGTTATCAAGGGGCAGCTCAAGGAACTTGTACGCGGAAGCGTAGAGGAAACGCTCAATGAGCTTCTGGAGGCCGAGGCGGAGAAGCTAACTCAGGCGGCCCGGTACGAGCGTAGCGAGCAGCGCCAAGGCTACCGCAGCGGCCACTACATCCGAAACCTCACCACCACTTCCGGGGAGGTCACTCTCAAGATGCCTAAGCTCAAGGGAATCTCCTTTGAAACTGCCATCATTGAACGATATCGCCGCCGAGAGAGCAGTGTGGAAGAGGCTCTCATTGAAATGTACCTGGCAGGCGTATCCGTCCGGCGTGTGGAGGACATCACCGAGGCCTTGTGGGGCAGCAAGGTATCTCCCTCCACCATCAGTGAGCTGAATAAAAAAGCGTATGTCCACATTGAAGACTGGCGGAACCGGCCCCTGCAAGGTGGGCGTTATCCGTATGTCTATGTGGATGGGATCTACCTGCGCCGAAACTGGGGTGGAGAGTTTGAAAATGTAGCAATTTTGGTGGCGATTGCAGTCAATGAGGATGGATACCGTGAGGTTTTAGGTGCTGCTGAGGGCATGAAAGAGGACAAGGCCAGCTGGGTCAGTTTCTTTCAATGGCTCCGTGGCCGAGGCTTGGACGGTGTGCAACTTATTGTTGGCGACAAGTGTCTCGGTATGCTGGAGGCCGTGGGTGAAGTGTTCCCAGAGGCCAAATACCAGGGCTGCACTGTCCACTTCTACCGCAATGTTTTCTCCGTAACGCCTCGCTCCAAGGTGAAGCTGGTAGCTAAGATGCTCAAGGCCATCCACGCTCAGGAGAGCAAGAAAGCTGCCCGAGAAAAAGCTAAGGCCGTAGTGGAGGAACTGCGCTCCATGAAACTGAAGGAGGCCGCCAAGAAGGTGGAGAATGGTATTGAGGAAACGTTGACCTACTGTGATTTACCCAGCGAACACTGGACCCGTATTCGTACCAACAACGTTATTGAGAGGCTAAACCGGGAGATCCGCCGCCGCACCCGTGTGGTTGGAAGCTTCCCGGACGGCAACTCTGCCCTCATGCTGGTCTGTGCCCGGCTGCGCCATGTGGCTGGCACCCAGTGGGGCAACAAGAAGTACATGAATATGAAGCATCTGGAGGCGACCCTTGAGGACACCTCCATTGCTGGCTGACTTCATTCATCCCAGAGCCTGCAGACCAAAGTGCGAAAAACTGTTGACACTACCCGTCATAACCTTCAAACATATCAAACATAACAGCGTATAGGGGACAATCCCAGCTCCGAGCTGATTCTCAGAGCTGGGATTGTTTCTTCATTTTATGTTACACGTCTCTGGTATCTCCTAGGTGGAGGGATAAAAGTATAGTTAGATTTTTACGTTTGCGGGTCAATCCCAAATTCTGTGTAAACTCCATTTATGGTGCGAATAGAGCAAAATTTATTCAGAGCGGCAGCAGGTTCATCTAACTGCCTCCTTTTCAACAACATAACGCTGGTGGAGGTGTATGTCAAGGGCGGTTGAGCCGTTCAGCGTGTCATTGACATCCGGCCCCGGCGGTGTTACTCGGGCATACGCTCGGCAAAATAGATGGCCATCTGAGCGTGGATCAGGCTCCAGTCCTGCCGCCGCCCAGTCCACTTTTTTGTAATGTCCATCATGGCCAGATACAGCATTTTCAGCAGGCTGTCATCGGTGGGAAAGACGGACTTGGCCTTGGTCACCTTGCGCAGCTGGCGGTTGAAACCCTCGATGGCATTGGTGGTGTAGATCAGTCTGCGAACCTCCTGGGGATACTTGAAATAGGTGCTGAGATTAGCCCAATTGGACCGCCAGGACTGAGAGATTTTCGGGTATTTCTTGTCCCAGCGCTCCCCAAAGGTGTCCAGAGCATCCAGGGCTGCCTGCTCGTCCACGGCGGCATAGACTGCCTTCAGATCGGCCATAAGGGCCTTCAGGTCCTTGTAGGACACATACTTGCTGGAATTGCGCAGCTGGTGGATAATGCAGTTCTGGATCTCAGCCTGTGGGAAGGTGGCGTGGATGGCCGCATCAAATCCCGTCAAATTGTCCGTACAGGCAATGAAAATATCCTCTACACCACGATTTTTCAGTCCATTGAGCACTGTTGCCCAGAACTTGGCGCTCTCATTTTCGCCAACCCACATCCCCAGGACGTCTTTCCGGCCATCCAGATTGACTCCAATGGCAATGTAAACTGCTTTCTTCACGATTTGGCCTTCGCTGCGGACATGATAGTGGATGGCATCCAGGAATACCACAGCATAGATGGATTCCAGGGGCCGCTGCTGCCACTCTTTGGCAATGGGCAAGATCTTGTCCGTGATCCGGCTGACCGTGCTGTCTGAGACGGAAATGCCATAGATGTCCTGGATATGGGCCTCAATGTCGCCAGTGGTCATACCCTTAGCGTACATAGACAGGATTTTCTCCTCTATGTCCTGGCTGATACTGGTCTGGTTCTTTTTCAGCACCTGGGGCTCAAATTCTCCCTTCCGGTCTCGGGGAATCGACACATCCACTTCGCCAAAGCTGGTACGCAGCCTCTTGCTGCTGTGGCCGTTACGGCTGTTGTCTGTGTCCTTGTTCTTGTAATCATATCTGCTGTAGCCCAGCTCGTCATCCAGCTCTGCCTCCAAGCCATTCTCCATGAATTCGGCAATGGTCTCCTTGAACAGATTTTGAATGTCATCCATACTGCCGATGTTTGCCATCTGCAGCAGCTCACGGATTTTTTCCCTACGGGCATTTTCTTCCGGGGTACGATTCTTTCTAGCCATATGTAAAACATCCTGTGTGGTGCTTCTATTCTACACCACACAGGATGTTTACACAAAACTTGGGATAGTCTCACGTTTGCCTTGGAATTCCGGGTCAATCCCAAATTCTCTGCACTGTTCACAGTTGCACAGCTTTGCCCTTGAATCCTCCACAAAATTTCTACTATTCTGCAATACCCACCAGCTTGGGAAAATTTCACTCTATGCAGGCATATCGAATCATCATTGCAGTGATGTTATCATGACTACCTGCGTTCAAAGCCTGCTGGACAAGGGACTGAACCATTTGCTCCAGCGTTCCGCCTTGTGCAAGTGTGTCTGCCAGTTTCTCATCAGATAACTTAGCTGTCAAGCCATCACTGCACAGGATGAGCACATCCTCTCTGGAAAATGGCCAACTGCATCGATATGGCTCCATACTGTACTCTTGCTCATCCATGCCCAAATATTGCGTTAATTGATTGTGCATGGCAGATTGCACTACAGTAAACCCCATTTCCTTCATGCTTTGCGCAACTGTATGATCTCGCGTCAGCTGAAGTAAAATCCCATTACTATAGAGGTATGCGCGACTGTCACCCATATTATATACTCGCAACCAATTGGCTGTAACAACAGCCGCTACAACTGTTGTGCCCATGGTTGTGCCTCGTCGCTTGGACTCTCGGCATATGGAACTGCTGATTTTTTCCAACAATCTCAGCATCTTTTCCTTATTCTGCGGTTGTTCCAGAAGGATTGGGATAGCCTCCGTCAGGCGTGCTACCGCTTGATAAGAAGCCAAACTCCCAAAGGATTCGCCTCCCATACCATCACAGACTGCATATACGCCTTCCAGTGCACGTTCCCCTTTTAGAAAAATATTCGCTTCTGTTACTTCTGGTTTGCGGATCTTGCCATTTAAGCAGAAGTTATCCTCATTTCGTATAGCAGATCCCATTGCGCAGCAAACTGCCGACTCTAACAAATAGTTAGCTGTTCCATTCATACTTCTCTACCAGACGGGCCACCATCAGCAGCGCCTGCTCACGGGTAATATAACTACCAGGATTAAAGCGATTACCCGTACCTTGCATGATTCCCTGTTTATATGCATACGAAACATATGGAGCTGCCCACAAATCAATTGCTGCCGCATCCTGATAAAAAGACACACTAACCCCCTGAGTCGGAATTGTTACATTTTCCAACTTACTGACCAATGTACACAGTAGTTTTGCTACTTCCTGACGAGTAATTCCAGCATCTGGAGCAAATGAGTTCTCTGAGCGTCCATTTAACAGTTTCAGTTGGTAAGCCTTGAGAATATCTTCCTCCATCATGTGGTTTTTAATGTCTTTGAACACTGTATCTTTGCTAGGCGTAGCAGTCGTATTCCGAACTTGCTCATAGATATTTACAACCAAATATGCAAATTCAGCTCTCGTCATATTATTTTGGTAATTACACCACAGCGTCGGCGGCAGAAATTCTATTTCATAAAGAGCAGAGATTTCTTCTTTTGACCAGCTGTTCAAACTGTCCAGCGTTTTGACAGCATATTTTTCCACCTCAAACGGCGAGTTAACACGCAGCGTTACCGCCCGCTGCGGTGCAGTCCCATTGGTATTTTTTCCGGTACCCAGCTGGCCGTCTCGATTCCGTCCCCAAGCGTAGACCTCTCCTCCCGTGGTAACCATCAAATTATGGTAAAGGCCCGATGCAATCTGCTCCACCTGCATCGTGCTGCTTGTAACACTGACTGGTTTGGTCTGCTGAATATTGGTACTATTATTACCTATCTGGCCGTATTCGCCATATCCCCAAGCATACACTTTTTGTTCCTCTGTCAATGCCATTGAGCACTCCTGGCCTGCCGAAACCTGCTGAACATTTTTTAAATTCACCACTTCCACCGGTTCACTTTGGTTGGTGGTAGTTCCATCGCCCAGCTGGCCATACGTATTAGCGCCCCAGGAATATACCTTTCCATCAAAATCCACTGCCAACGAATGCGAGTAACCAGCTGCGATATCGACAATATCATATAACCCTGGCACCATTTTAGGGGTGTTTTGTGTATTGGTATGTCCCAAGCCAAGCTGTCCTAAATCGTTGCGTCCCCAGCTCCATACACGTCCATCGCTAGCTAGCGCTAAATAATGACCACCTCCGGCACTGATTGCAACAATATTCCAAAGATCAGGCACTTGCGTAGCCGCTGTACTGCCAATCTCCCATTTCCATACCGTTCCATTATATTGCAAGCCCAGCAATGTCGTTTGGCCAGCAGCAATACTAGTGATATTTGTCATTCCGGGAATTCTTTGGGGCTCACAGGAACCATTGCCCCAAACTGAAACCGTACCATCATACAGCAAGGCAGCAGAGAAGTTGTAGCCAGCTGCTACAGATGAGGCCGTCAGTCCCTCTACTTTAACAGCTCTGGTCACGCTTTTTTCTTCTTCATTCCCCAACTGGCCGGAGCTGTTATCACCCCATGCCCACACGGAACCGTCATTTTTAACAGCCAAGGTGTGAGACATACCGCCTGAAAGAATCGAATACTCTGTGTCTACACCTGCTGCAAATACCGGCATAGCGGCCATTGCGCAAAGAACAGTCGCTAAACAAGCACATACGATTTTCCGAACCAATTTCATTCCCAACACACTCCCTCTTTTTCTTAGGACAACACCGCACCATTGTGCGGATACATCAATGAAACCAGTTAATCTCAACTGGAAGTTCAGCAATTTCCAGAATGCCAGAATATAAGATGTATTTCAGGTATTTCTAAACTACTACAGTTTGGAAAAATAGATTAAGCTAGGCACATACGCAATTGTGCGGTGTTTCCAAAAAATTTTTCTTCGTTCAGTTCACAGATACAGCACAGCTGGCACTCATGCCGCCGCAGGAAGCGGTAATAATTGTTGTGCCGCTGCTGACTGCGGTAACCAGACCGCCGCTGACTTGCGCAACGGATGGATTAGACGAACTCCAACTCACCTGCTTATTGGTAGCATTGGACGGTGATACCTGTGCCGTCAGCTGCAATACGCCTCCCATCTCCAGAATAGCGCTGCCTTGTGAAATACTGACTCCCGTTACCGCAACTACTGAAGGTGTGACTGGATTCTGTGTCTGTGTATTCTGCTGCGGTTTTGTTGTGCCTGATGGCTTTGTCTGATTAACAGACGTGGTAGGCTTGGCGGATTCCTTAGGTTTCTCCGTTGTTTGCTGTTCCTCAGGTTCTTCCACCACTTCCGGCCGTCCCAATACCTGCGGCACGAACTCTATCGGTGTCCAGTCCTCTACTGGCAAATTTGTGGCATCCAATGTAGACAGCGTTTTCAAACTACTGAGACATTCCAAATTTGTCACTGATGTATTGCTGATATTCAGATACACCAACTGTGTCAGCCCTGTCAATGGGGTCAAGTCCGACACAGTGTTTTGACGCAAATCCAGCTTTTGCAATTCTCGTAGATTTTCACAATTTAAAAATTCTAAATTGCTACATCCACAGTTGCCTACATTGAGTGCTTCCAGAGTTCCCATTTCTTTTGGGAAGTTCCATTGTTGCACCGTGTGCCCACTCAAATTCAAATAATTTAGGTTAGGAAAATATTTTAAATCCTCCAGTGTCACAACGGTAACCGGTGTTTCCAAGCTGGAAAAGTTCAATTCTGTTACTGCTTGTAGCTGATCCGCCGTAACAGTTCCAGGCTCCAGCAGCAGTACCGTTTCAATCGCACTTCCCAACGTTTCATCCACCCAAACGATGCTCGCTGGCTTCGGTTCCTCTGGAGGTTCCATATCTTCTGGTACCGGCTGTTCCTCTGGTATGTCTGTTTCCTGTTCAATTACTACAGGCTGCTTAACCTTCTGTATTTCGGTGTGTGGCGCCGGGTCTCTTTTGAGCAATATTCCCGCACCTATCCCCGACACAATAACAATCGCTACAGCGCCTATAATTATTGGCAACAAGAAAGCTTTTTGTTTGTGGGGCTGCTGCGATGCAACAGGTATAGTACGTGTCTCTTCCGTTTCTGCTGGAATTCTTGTATTCTGTTGCCCCGCTTTCTGTTTCTCCTGTTCTGCGTGTAGGGACAGAGCCACCCTTTCACTCTCTAATTCCCGCACTATCTGCTCCGAATGTAGAGGCAAATATGCTGTCTGCTCTTCTGCTTCCAGCTCTATCCGATTTGGATGCTGAGGCAGATATGCTGTCTGTTCCTCCGCTTCCGGTTCTATCCGCTCTGGATGCTGAGGCAGATATGCTGTCCGTTCCTCTGCTTCCGCTTCTATCTGCTCTGGATGCTGAGACAGATATGCTGTCTGTTCCTCTGCTTCCAGTTCTATCCGCTCTGGATGTTGAGGCAGATATGCTGTCTGTTCCTCTGCTTCCGGTTCTATCCGCTCTGGATGTTGAGGCAGATATGGCGAATATTCTTTCGCTCCAGATGGACTTTTAGCTGCACGAGATGCCAAACTCCCCTGCGCAATAGATGGTCTGCCATTTGCCCACCATCCTGAGCCAGCAGTTGGTTGCTCCATCCGGCTGCCTACACGGCTGCCACTGGTTTTTCCACCGGCGGACAAGCTCTCCAGCACCACGGTGTCTCCAACTCGCTGTGATAACTTTGACCGGTAAGCCGCCAATGCTTCCCCCATCTGCGCGGCCGTTTCCCAACGATCCTCCGGTCGATATGCGCAAGCCTTTAAAATAATTTTAGACAGCTGTCTGTCTGCCATAACCGGCGCCGGCAAAGGCGCTTTATTTTGCAATCTTATTTGTTGTGCATTTGCATTGCTTTCATAACTGACCGGCGTCGGGGGAAGTGGCAAAAAGGGAGCGCGATTGCAGTTTAACAGGCGATATAAGACCAACCCAAAAGAGTACAGATCAACCCGGTAGTCCCCTTCTTCACCATTGGCTACTTCTGGCGCCATATATCCAAAGGTTCCCTTTACCGACATACCACTAATGGTATGTTCCATACTTTTGGCAACGCCAAAATCTCCCAGCTTATAATCTCCTGCGCTGTTGACAAAAATATTTCCTGGTTTAATGTCACGGTGAAGAACTCGTTCTCTGCGCAATAACTCTAACGCCCGGCAAATGTCCTCACCCAATTTCAATACATCCCACAAGCGAATGGGCTGTTTTGCAATCTGCTCACTAAGACTTGTAAGCAGTTCCATTTTGATAAAAATATCATATCCTGGTTCATGTACCTTGGGTAAAATGGTATGCGCTTCATAAGATACAATATTTGTGTTGCCTTTGAGCCGATAATTTACATTGATCTCTGTGAGCAACGTATTGAGCACCTGTGTATAATACTCCTGCAGGCTGCTTTCATCACTGACGATACCTTCTGCATATAGACTTTCCTGTTCTCCCGGCTGGGACGGCAACGAAATATGTTTGACCGCCGCCAAATACTGATTCCCCAGTTCCGTCTTCTGCATCAGATACACTTTGCCGTAGGAGCCCTGCCCCAATAGACGTACTGTATTCCATTCTCCCCAAAGCGGTTCAAATTCCCGGATATCCGACATAGGGATTTTCACCGCCTCTCTCGTCATTGCTATATACTGCCCCGAACTCCCTGAACAGTTTCCTGTAATTCTCTGCAAAATCTCGTATTTATTGTACGATAAATTTTAGAAAAATGCAACTGCTGCTTTAGAGTTTCCGGTAGTATCAAGATTTTTTCACACTTTGATTTGCAGTTTCTGGAAGGAATGATATTCACCATCTCAAGGAAGAATTCCTTAATTGTCGTCTCCTGATACATTTTTCTTTTGGTTCCCCTACTGAAAATCTGCCATATTATTATATAATAAACCACCTATCGCTTTTATACTTACCATTGAGAAATCGGGGACCGCTGCTTTCGGCAACGGTCCCCAAGGATCACTCCGCTTTATTCTGATAGTATTGCGCCAGACGCTCTAAAAAGCCATTGCGCTCCTCATCTTGATACCCCAGAAAATAAATGGTCTCAATATTTTCATGGTTGAAGAGGTAATTGCCCACTTCGCCCATGTTGCCCTCGGGATACAGCACACCAATATAGTCGTACTCTATGCTGGTGTTTTGGTCTGTCTGCTTAATGCCGTAGATCATCAGCCGTTTACGGCCTTCCTTCAGCAACACTACACTGCCAATGGGCAGCAGTTCCTTGATTTCCATCTGCAATCACCTCATAAAAATAAGAAAATATAAATTTCAGTCAAACCAGCTGTTCCACAGCGATGCGCCCCATTCTCCTATGGCACATACGCCATCCGCGACCCACTCGCCAACATCCTGCCCGGTCAGTTCCTCGCAAACCTTATTGACACCCCAGACCACTATCACAGACGCTGCACCCACAGCCACAGCCGGGGCAGTAGTGATGACGCCAGCGGTAATCAGTCCGCTTGCCGCAGCCGTAACGCCTGCCGTAGCCACTGCGCCCATACCAATGTCCACACCGGTCTCCACAATAGTCTCAGTAACAATGCGGGCCTCTTTGCCCTCTTGCCCTTTGAATTCCTCGCAGTTCTCATAGGCGCTTCCCACCAGGCTGAGGAAGTATCCGCCCCATTTACACGCCACACTCAGCTTGCTGACCGGCACGGTGCTGGACTGTTTGATACCAGTGCCATATACAAATTCATTTTTAATGCTGCTTGCAAAGGCCTTGCCCGGTGAGCTGCCATCCACGCTGTTAAAGACATCCTCCAAGCCGAACAGCTCATTCACCCAGTCCGCCTTGGTCTTGCCGCTGAAATCCACATTGAGATTACCTAGGGATTTGAGTATATTTTGCCCCATATCCACCCAGGTGTCGTCTTTCCAGCCGGTAACAGGAGCCAAAATCGTTGAAACCAGAGGTCCCAGCACACCAGACTCTGCTATCAGATCTCTCAGCAGCCCCACCCATTCCGCAATCGTTTCTTCCTTGGCCACTTCCTCCGGCGTTTTGCCTTCTGCTATGGCCTGTTCATAGCGAAGATATGTCTGATGGACCTCTCTGAGCCCATTCTCCAGGTTTTTGAGATTTGTGTACTCCTGGTCGCATGCCTCCAGGATTCGGTCCATGACCCGGAACATCGCCTGGAACGCATCTCCCTGCAGGAAGCGGTCCGCTCGGATCTGCTGCAGCGATAATGCCGAGATCTTCAGGCTCCGCCGGTGCTCTCCCAGGGCATCCGCCACACCAGCGGCGGCCGCCCAGTTGATCCGAATGGTACTCACCCTCGATTCTCCTCCATTCTTAACTCGCTGAATAATTCAAATGTGTTCTCACAGCGCATGAGCACCAGCTTTTCCCGCTTACCCCGCCGGTAGTTCTCCGCAGCCCAGTAATCAATGAGCATCCGATCGGTGCAGTGCTGGCCCTGGCTGTTGTATACCTTCACCCATGCCAAACCTTTCAGTTCCGTTCCAAACTGTGTGTCATAGATCCAGCAGTCCATCACAGAAAAGGCGCCACTGCAAATCTGCTGGATCAGATACTTTTTCTGCCGGCGGCTTTTGTTCATGGCAAAAATCCCCAAGACCAACGGAACGCCAAAGATCAGCGCCATGATCTTGTCTCCCGTCGACTGATCAAATCCAATTGGCGGGACCAGTCGAAGCAACATGGTGGCCGCAATCACCGTACAAAAAGCTTGCCAGAAACCCACAATCCGCCGAACCCTGGACATTTCTCGTTTCATATATCGTCCGATCAGTTCCACTTCCCGGGTCGTAGGCTGACGATAACCTGTCAACGCCTCCTTTTTGACCTGTTCCACTGGGGCACTCTCCTTTTCATCAGATGTATTGGACCCGATAGCTTCTTTGGCCCAGTTTCAGTATAGCCTCAGCCGGCAGCGGCGTAGCCTCGGTGACACGAATACCATTGACATAAGTGCCATTAGTAGAGGGTTTTCCGTCCGGAGCGCCGTCCTGCACATAAAACAAACTGCCCTCAGCCATAACCATGCAGTGTACACCAGAAATATAGCGTTGATCCACCACGATCCGACATCGGCTGCGATCCTTGCCAATCAGCAGCCGGTCGTTGACAGAATACTCATAGACCTCTCCCGGGTCCTCCAGTCCTTGTAGGCGCAGCCGCACTGAATGGCCGCCAGTGAGCACTGCCGTAGGTTCCTCACGGTTTACGTCCCATGTAATATGACTGCCCACTATCTCCGTTCGGTCATAGTCTAGCTCAGGCTCTGCCGCCGCTGTAGCCGCCGCTACGGCTGCAGCCTGTTCTGCACGTCTCTTGCGCTGCCGCAGGAACATCACCACTCCAGCAGCAGCACACAAGATCAAACCGCCGCCGGCCCAGACCATCCAGGACAAAGGCTGCTCAGGAACAGGTTCTGGTTTGGGTTCAGGCTCCGGTTCCGGTTCCGGCTCCAGTGCTGATTCTGGTTCAGGCGTTATTGCCAAAAAAGGCATTGTCATTTCTACAGAGCTGTGAGTTTCTCCCCAAGACAGCCGCACCATCTGCTGGCTACCATCGCACAGATCTGCTGGCACGGGAATCTCCATCCGCTCCACCACTGCCACCGCATCGCGCAGCCCTTGCAGAATAGCCGTCACATCGGTGGACATCAGATAGCTGCCGCCACCGGACAATCTGGACAGCGCAAAGAGCTGCTTGAGCTCCTCCTCGTTTTCCTGGCCCTGGCACCCCACTGTATAGATTGGGAGCTGTGCCTGCCGGATCTTCTCCTCCAGCTCCTGATCCGTATAGCCTAAGACCTCATGATCCGTTCCATCGGAAAGGACCACAAGACGAGTAAAACATTGCAACTGCTCCTGCCATTGCAATGCGTCCTCTACCAGCTGATAGAGGGAGTTGGTACAGTAAGAATTTTGATTGTTGAACGTGATGGCATCCACTGCCGCCTTAATTTCGAGATAGTCATTGCTTTCCTGCACCAGATATTGTAGAGATTCGGCATAAGTAGCGATGGTAAAAATATCACCATCGCTGCGGGAGGCAGCCAGTTCTTCCAACAGCTCCACAATGGGCTGCCGGAATTCCGGCCGGATGGACAAGGAATTATCCAACAGCACAACCGTATGTATAGGGCCTGGCGGCTCCACCGTAAATTCCGGAATTTCTCGGCTTCCGATATAGACGTTCTGTACCGGTGTCTCCTGTTGTGGCAAATACAGCACCAGGGACTGCTCCACGGTGCAGGCGTTCAGCACCGCCGGCTCCTCGGTGGCCAGCGCCACGCCGCACAGCAGCCACAGGCAGCCAAAAACCTCTGCCAAACATTTTGCAAACTTATTCATCCGTCGCTCACCCTTTGTTCCGACCTTATACTGGGATTTTCCTCAGTTATGACCGGGAGGCGCCACATCCCCTACGTCTCCCGGTCTCTGGAAACCCTTACTATTAGACGATAATATTTGTCTGCAATGTGTTGGCGGCCTCTTGAGCACTCTGCTCGGCAGCCTGATAGTTCTGAGCCATAGACTGCAAATCAGTTGCGTGCTCATTGATCATACGCACCATACGGTTAATGCTGTCCTGTAACTGCTGAGCGCGGTTGTAGTAAGCAGTGGCAGCCTCACCAGCCCAGGTGCTGTTGAGGGCTTGAACGGTGCTGAGCATATTATTTGTTAAATTCTGCACCTTTCCCGCTGTATCATTGAAGCTCTGTGCTGTGGCAATTAATTTTTCTGGGGTAACTCTCAGTGTTCCAGTCATAATTTCTCAGTCTCCTTTTATTGTCTGATGTTAGGTGCTCTGAATCAGCACTATTTTATTTGTAGGATCTGGTGCTGGCCGTAGAAAGGTTCTTTTGCTCTGCATTCTCATACTGAGCAGCATTCTGCTCCAATGTAATACAAAACTTCTCAATGGCCTGGTAGAAAGCATCCATCTGCGTAACATCACTGTTGTAGGCGTTATGGAATGCCTCTTTCGATGCGCCATCCCACATTCCCATCAGTTGCTGCTCCGTGGCGGTCATGGATTCCACTGCGCTTTTAAACTGGGAATTGAGCTGCCGCAGCTCAGTGGCTTTGTTTTTCAACTCCGCCGAGGTGACTTTGATTTCTGCCATGATAATACTCCTCCTAAAATTTAAAATCTGCTAGGGTCGCCATGTGGTAATATGGTATGTCTTCCATCCTGCGGGAGGAAAACGTGCCAGCATCAATTTTAATAGGTCCGGTTTTCTGCCAAATCCTGAGACCGTTCCTCTGCCTGTCTCATAGCCTCTGCTGTCGAAGCCATCAGTTCTGCCACCTTTTGCAGTTGGCCAGCCAATTCCGCTATCTCTCCCTGTACCTGCATCAGTTTGGCACAATACGCTGGAGAAGTATCACTTTGCCATGCTTTACGCAAGGTCGCCAACGTATTTTCCATACTATTCTGCGAAAGGGAGCGAATATCGGAAGCAATTTGTTTCAATCGTTCTGCACTCTGAATGGCCCTGACATATTCAATATAAATCATTCTGTTAACCGCTCCTGTCTCTCTGATTTAAAGAATAATATCTGTTTCCAATGCCTGGTTCTGTGCCGCTGCCGCCCGTTCGTGCTCTTCATAGACACCAGCCATACTCAGCAGTTTTCCTGGGTGCTCCGAAAAACGAGCTAGGATCTCCTGAATTGCCTCCTGCTGCTCTACAAATGCTGTCCGAGCCGCTTCCCCGGCCATACCAATCCAATAACCATTGGTTCTTGCTACCGTATCCTGTAAAATTTGAAATGCCTGCTCCAGGTTCTGCACCTCATCTTCTACTTCTGCTGCCTTAGTGCGCAGCGCCTCCGGTGTCACACGCAAACGGATGTTCACGGTCACTCAACTCCTTAAATCTGAATAGACTGCACCAGTTCTGTTATCTCCGCTTCACAAAGCTCATACTGTTCGCGGGCTACTGTAAGTTCTTCGATCAGGATATCAAGAACGTGGGTAATCTCCTGCAACGCATTGTAGTCCGTTTCAAACTGTGCTGTAAAAGCATCCTTTGCCGGTCCTTCCCACATATTGCTTAGAGCCCGTATCTCTGCCATCATGGCATCACCACTGTTGCGGACAGCTTGTATCTGCCGCTCTAATGTTTCAATATCCCTGGCCAAACGGTGGGTTTCAATTTCCAGCCTCGTAAAGTCTCCCAAGAATATCCTCCCTCTTTCCACAGTGATTTCCGACTCAGCGGCCCAACCGCTGAATCAAGTAATATTCCGTTCTCTCATATTTTCTGCAAATAGTCATCAATGTTTGTGTCAACATATTGAGCTGACACTGCTGTTCTATCAACCGCCGTTGCCATCTGTGAAGCAGTTGCAGCGACTCTGTCAAGGCTGTCTGATGCTGCAATTCTGTCATAACACATTCCGTTTCCTCCAGCATCTGCCACAGGCGGCGTGTCATTTGCTCCAGATTCTGTTCCGCAAACTGTAACTGTGGCGGTTCAACCTGTATTTCCATGGCAACGCCTCCCCCCACTTCTGCAATTGGTGCAATATGTTTCCTGCTTACACAAGGATGAGCCGATCACCATTGTGAATCTGATATTCCCGCAGAGAACAGGTCGGCAAGAAGTTTATGCACTGGTCGATAGAACCCATCACAAACCGTTTCTGCTCCCCCTCCAAGGTCGAGTGTTCTTTTTTACAAATCAGATCGGATATTTCATCAATAATCACTTGTATGTTGGAGTCCTCATCGAGATTAAAATTGTACACCCGATCCATGGATGGTACATAGACGTCTACCAGAATCATTTTTCTCCTCCTGTTTTACCCAGATTAACCGCGGTAGTCCGGAACAACAATCTGCTCGACTCTAACCATCTCCTCTTCGCTGGAAGCTGTACCAATACCCGCGCGGGATACCGTATTATGGTATTTATAAGGAATATTGGCGTATGGCAGATATTTTTGCGACAAATACTTGCCACCAAATCGGATACCCACTCCAGCATCACAACACTGTTTGAACCAAGGATAGCCCATCAGATCTCCTGAATCGGCATCCTGCGCTTCCACGAAGAAGTAGAAATTATAAAAATGTCCCTTGTCGCCTACCAGTGTCTCCAATACGTCCTTAGCGTAAAACGCCTGGGAACCGCGGTCGTATATCTCCTGCACAAACGACAACGCATTTGGTATGAAAATACAGAGTTTTTGGAATCTGTCCATAGCGGCAAAAAACGGCTCAGCCTCCAGGTGCTGTTCCAAGCATTTCGATTTCTCAGCAGCACGAGTGCGAACCTCTTCCAACAATACCTGTTTAGAGAATTCATAGAGACCTTCTCCGGTATTGATGTATGTTGCTCCCGTTTTTTGAGCTATTTCTGAAAACTCTGTCGTTTTCAGTTCCAGAATAAACACCTTGCATCCTTTGTCTATGCTGGCCTGAATCAGTGTTTTCAAATAAGTAGATTTACCGCTCTTTTTGGTTCCAGTGACTAAGTACGTCAGCAGTCTGGTCAAGTCCAGCGCGGAATACGCCGCTGTCCGGGCATTATAGCCGTTGGGAAGCAGATGACTTTGTTGCAGAATCTTGTTGTATTCCACCTCTGCACAATATTGCTCCCATCTGGGCTTTTCCGGGATCATCGGAATCTTGCGCGCCATACCTTTGCAGTAGTTGTTGCTCCCTGCAATTTGCCGCCGGATATTTTCATTGCGCTCATAACTGCTTTCGCCCTCACAGGCCAGTGCTGTCTGAAATTCCAGAATACGTTCGCCATAATAGACTAGTCCGCGGCCTTTTACATTGCTTTCTGGGTAAATTGGCGGTTTTACCACCCGCATGACGTCACCATACTGGTAAATATCCGGCATTTCCAGGCACATGGTTGTACGGAAATTATCGGCCATTTTACCGGGCATTTCCGATATTCCAAAGCCTCCTGCTGTCACCAGCAGATAGATGCCGTAATTTAGTCCTTCCTTGGCCAAGCGCTTCATCTGCTCTTCATATTGGTCCTCGGTCTTTTCTCGGAAGCCACCATAATTATCAATCACCAGAACGATGGCAGGCAACGTGCCACGGCTATGCTCCACATAATCGCGGAAGTTTGTAGAAGTAAGCAGTGCCTTTCTTTCAGCCAAAATTGCACTGAACATCGTAAATAATTTGTCGATTTTTTCTCGATCTTCTTCACTATCTGTGAGTATACCACCCACCTGCCGCGCGTCCGAAAACACGCTCAGCAGTTTCGAGCTGAAATCCAAAAGGTAAAGTTGGACTTCCTCCTCAGTATACTTTTGCAGTAAAGCAAACACAGTTGTTTGCAGGAAAGTAGAGCGTCCAGTAGACACCGTACCACACAGCACATGGTGTCCATTGTTAGCGAAATCTACACAAATAGGCATTTGGCTTTGATTTTCCGGGTCATCTCCTTTGCCAATGATGACAGAAAGCTCCCATGCCGATTCGCCGGGATGGCGCCGCGCAATCTCCATGGATTCATACTCTTCTATCTCAGTCAGCAACAAATGTTCCGGCAGAGTAGGCATCCATAGTTGCAGAACGCGATTATATCCGTTGCTTTGCGCCACCTGAGCCAAGTATTCTGTCACCGCTTCCAGTTGGCTTCTGGTTTTTTGCTCAGGCAGACGGACGCCTGTTGCAATGGCTTCCTCTAAGATAGCTGCAACAAGGCATTGTTCCTCACAGTTTACCGTATCATACAGCCGCACAAAGTCTCGCAATCGGCTGTCGTTATACTGGCTGCGGCGAAAGTCCAAGCCCTGTTGCTGCAAATAATCATAGATCGGCTCGAGCAAATCTGCCATTTTTCTTGTTTTGGCAGCCTTTACGGCATTGCACAGCGCCTGTAGCCACCGCTGTCTGGTCTGTTCCTGGTATTGGATTTTAGCATGGTTGCCCACTAAATCTACCTTACCAGTAGAATCCAGCATCTGTGCTACCACCAATTTCTGGTCGCCAAGCACCTCATCGTACACAGCGCCGGAATATCCGGATTGGAACAGTTCAAACAGTTCATCGTTGCCCACCTGCAAATAGCCGCGTCCAGCCTGCGTCAAATATGCCGCCTCAGGACGGTGCAGCATATCCATAGAGTCTTGGCGATCCTGAACCCGAAGGCAGAGACGGAACTTGGAGTTGGACCAAATATTTTCATCCACTGTACCAGCTGGTTTCTGTGTCGCCAAAATGAGATGTACGCCCAAACTGCGCCCCACTTGTGCCACTGAGACCAGCTCTTTCATAAATTCGCTTTCCTCCCGCTTGAGTTCCGCAAATTCATCAATGATAATCAGCATATGCGGGATTGGCTCTTTTGCATCGCCGTTCTTATACAGGGATGTATAGGCATTGATATTATTGACGCCATATTGTGAAAACACTCTCTGCCTGCGTTTGTTTTCCGCCTTAATGGATACCATAGCCCGCTTGACCTGATTTCCAGACAGATTTGAAATCGCACCAATGATATGTGGCAGGCCATGAAACAAGTTTGCCATTCCACCGCCTTTATAGTCGATGATAAAAAAACCGATGTCGTCGGGGCTGTAATCAATTGCAAGCGATAAAATATACGTTTGCAGAGTTTCGGATTTTCCAGATCCCGTAGTACCCGCTACAAGGCCATGGGGACCGTGATATCGTTCATGGAGATCCAGATAGCAGGAACTTCCACCGCTTTTTATGCCAATGAGCGCTTTCATGGATTCTGAAGTTCTGGCTCTGCGCCAGCGGTCTTCTGCATGGAGGTCCTGCGGGTGTGTAATGCCGTACATATCAAAAAAGGTGACCGATGACGGCAGTTCTCCTCCCTGCTCAGTCTCATGGATTTCAATGTTTGCCAAGCGCTTGGCAAACGCCAATAGCTTATCCGGTGCAACACGGTCAAACACAATAGCAGTACGATCATCCTGCTCTCCAGTAGTGCTGTATACGCCAGAAAAAGAGCTGTTGTTCTCCATAATAAATTCGCAATGATTGGGCAATTCCTCATAATGCTCTGCTGCAATAACCGTAGCCAAACCGATTTGGCTGCTGGATTGTCCAATGTACTTATTGATTAGTTCTCCTTCCAGCAGTTCTTTATTCAAGACAAACAGCACATAGTAAGGCCGTGGTGTCTGTGACTCTTCCATTCGACTACGAAATACCTGAGAAAGTGAATAAAACACTTCTGCGGCCTCATTTTTGTTTGTAGCTAAGAATCGTGTTTTTTTATCCACTGACCAAAGATGTGGCAGCCATTTAGCAAATTCCCAGCGTTGTGGATTAGGAATTTTTTGGTCATCGTATACCAATGCCATTTTAACATCTGTATAGCTGTTGTTGCCAGCAATCTGCACCATAAGATTTTGTAGGATAATCTCCCAGGAATTCACATCACCTATGACGCCAATCAGTGATTTCTCCAATAAGTCCACACACACCGGTACCTGGTGCAACACGCTGTACTGTTCTTTAATTTGATGTGGCCGCTGTTCCAGCTCATCATTGACCAGTGTAAAACGTTGGCGCTGCACCTCAATTTCCACTGGAAATGGAACATCGCCTAATCCCAGTCGATATGTCAGCAAATCAGCATGGTTCACATTGCGATTCCATAGTGCTTCATGCTGATGGTGATAACTAGCTATCTGCTCTGCTGACGCATATTTTTCCAGCATTGCTGTCGTATTTGCGGCATACAGCGCATCAATTTCCTGTTCTTTTTGCTGCAAATAAGCAATGTACTTCTCTTTGCGGTAATTCTCTTCAGACAGAATCCGTTTTTTATTGTACTTCAGGTTCATAACGGCCCAAAAAGTTCCCAAAAAGGCCGACATCACCGCAGTAATAATACCTGTATACAGAAAAGCGTTTCCTGCCATACCACTCATGCGGGACGAAACAATTGTCATTCCAGTGCCCACCATCATGGGTAAAGCCATGGTTAACGAGGGGCCAATTTGCATGAGCAAAGGTACATGGGGAACATCTTTGGGATTAGGCGGCGGGTCAATGGTTACAGATTCTGTAATAATTTGAGGAATTGTGCGAGGGGCCCGATGTAGCAGATGCTTGCAGCTGTTTCCGCTTTTGTCCCCCGGCTGAGCCAGCTGATATAACCGTTCATCAGAGATTTCAGTTAAATCTGTATTGCTGCCTACAGCATAGTTGACAGCCAGCACTGAGCCGAGGTACACCATACTCAATCCAAATACTCGAATGTGATCGCCATAGTGTAGTATCGTACGCTCTTTTGCACGAACATGATTGATATATGTACCATTGGATGACAAATCCTCCAGAATTGCAGTGTTTCCATCCAAAACAATTCTGCAATGATGGTGTGAAACAAAACTTTTTGTATTTGTTTCTAACGGATACCGATATTGGATGTCATTATCTGCGCTTAAACCAACGGAAATCATTTTGCCAGGCTGCAAGCAATACTTGCGATATACCTGTACAGGATGATCGCATTTTTCTACCAGTATAGACAGTTGTTCCATGGACGCAGTAATTAAACGGTATCTTCCATGTACAGGTAATTCTCCCTGCTTTGATTGGCCGGAAATCAGTTCAATTGTGCGCTGAATATCTTTCTGCACAAAATACCACTGTCCCTGGATACGCTCCAACGAAATCAACTCATTTTGTGCCAGCTGGAACTGATCTGCATCCAGCAAAAAAGAACACTGGGAATTTGATGAAGTCGGAAGTACCATTTCAAAAAACGCCCAGTTGTTATAAACAGACAGTATTTTACTCATGCTGCGCTCTCTTTCCTTTCTATAAAGTACCACTATCAGTTTTTCCCCCTTAACCATTGATAGCAGTAAAATATTATAACATGAGATTTTTTTTAGTATATCATATAGTCTCTTCAACATCAACAAAAACAGGAAAATTTAACAGAAATCAACAATGATAACATAAAAAATTACTACTTTCACCAACTGAATTTATTGTCTCTATTCAAAAAGCAAAAATATTTGCGGTTGACCCATCTGGAAATGGCCGGATACCCTTTCTCCCGGAGTTCCGCATTAGTCTTGTAGATGGCCTTGTAGGCGTGGGACTTGGGGAGCCCCAGCTTCTAATGCCACGTTCTTCATGTGTATTAAAGTTTTTTGCTTGCATTAAAAATACCTTTTTCTTTTTTAGCGAATCCAGCTTGTCAGCCAGTAGTAAGAGGGCAGCCCCGTGGGACTGCCCTCCTTTGCATTATCGCTGTATTTGTCGTCGTTTTGTCTTTTCCATTGGTTCAAATCCCTGCCGCAACGCCAGCTCGCAATCTATATACTGAACGCGTTCCGGGGTTTGATCCAGGATAATCTGTGCGTTCTTCCTGTCCTTTCTGAGCTGAGAAAGCTGTTGGGTACAGCCATCCCGCCGAGCCTTTAGGGCCTTCTGTTCCTCCGGGTCACTACACCGCCGGAGTTTATTATAGATGCTGCTGCGCTGCTGCTCCACGGCCTCAATCTGCCCCTGGGTTCTGGCAAGGAACTGTGCCACCTGTTCCGCCGTATCCAGCCCCTCACGGCCCAGCAGACGGGTCTGGGCGGTGATTGCGTCCAGCCGCTGCAACTCCCAGCCGTAGCGCCGGAGAGAACGGTTTGCGTGGCGTCCGGCGCTTGGGGATAGCCCCCAGCAGATAACAGTAGTGGAGATATAGCCGGTAGAGATTACTCTGGGTCAAAATCAGTTGCATGATACTCTGGTATTGGCGCGGCACCGGGTATTTGGCCCGCCATTTCTGTCGATCTTCTTTATACCAGAACTGGCTCTGATATTTTACTCCAAGCGGACGTTCGTGAATCCGCTGCCGGATATGGCATGGCCATTTCCATGTACTACAGCACCCGTCAGAACCGCAGGCCCGGCGAGGAATATGGTTCGGCCAAGTGGGGCGATCCACAGGCCCTCTGCCGCAAGTATGCCGACCTGCAGACGTTTGAAAACAATATCATTCTGACGGCCCATGTCCGCATCAGCTTCGACTGCTACAAACACCGACGAAATCTCAACATTTTGATCGTCGGCGGCTCCGGTTCCGGCAAAACTCGGTTCTTTTGTAAACCGGGATTACTCAGTCTGAATTGCTCCTACATCATCAGCGATCCCAAGGGAGAGCTGCTGCGTTCCGTGGGCCAGCTGCTGAAAGACAGTGGCTATGACATTGTGGTATTCAATTTGAATGTCCCCAGCCAATCGGACGGATACAACCCCTTCGTCTATATACGCAATGAAGCCGATGTGCTGAAACTCATGGACAACCTCATCCGCAACACCACACCCAAGAACGCCAATAACTCTGACCCATTCTGGGAAAAAGCGGAAATTGCATTGGATTCTGCGCTGATGCTGTACCTGCTCTATGAGGCCCCGCCCCATGAGCAGACGTTGGAAATGCTGACCTTTCTGATTGAGTGCGCTCAGGTGAAAGAGGAGGATGAGGACTATGCCAGCCCTGTCGATCTGCTGTTTGCAGAGCTGGAAATGGAGAAGCCCAACCATCCGGCGGTGCGTCAATATCGCATTTTCAAACAGGCCGCCGGTAAGACTGCCAAAAGCATTCTGGTATCTGCCGCCGTCCGTCTGGCCGCTCTGGCCATGCCGCAGTTTGCAGCCATGACCGCCCGGGATGACATGGACTTCGGCTCTCTGGGCGAACGCAGGCGTGCCATCTTCTGCGTCACTCCCGTGGCCGACGGCAGCATGAACTATCTGGTGGGTATGCTTTACACCCAATGTTTTCAGGAGCTGTACCGGGTGGCCGATGAAAAGTACAACGGCAAACTCCCTGTGCCGGTTCGGGTCATTCAGGACGAATGGGCCAATGTGCCCCTGCCCGACAGCTACCCCAAGATTCTGGCCACCTGCCGCAGCTATAACATTGGTCTCAACATCATTGTCCAGAACATTGGACAGATCAAAAGCCTGTACGAAAAGGAATGGGAAACCATCATCGGCAACTGTGACACCCTTTTGTTTCTCGGTGCAGGCAATGAAACGTCCTCTCTGGAATTTATGAGCAAGCTGCTGGGCAAGGAAACGCTGGATATCCGCACCACCAGCCGCAGCCGTGGCCACAACGGTTCCAGCTCCACCAATTTCCAACAGGTGGGCCGCGAACTGATGACACAGGAGGAGATCCGGTTGCTGGATACCAACGACTGTATTCTGCTCATTCGCGGCGAAAAGCCCATTCTCGACAAAAAGTATGACCTGCTTCAGCACCCCAATGTGCAGTACACCGCTGACGGCGGTGCCAAACCCTACATCCACAAGCGGGCACGGGAACCGTATGAGCTGGGCGACCTGCCCTTCGAGTTCCAGTCCCTGCGTACCATTGAATTTATGGAGGATAACGACTATGAAGAAGATTCTGAACATCCCGAACAAGACCCGTAAACCCCTCGCCACCGGCACGTTGCGCCGCCGCTATTTCTCTGCGGCTCTGTGTGCATGGACGGTGCTGCTCTGCACAATCCCGGCCATGGCCGCCGATGATCCGCTGGCCATCATCACCAATCTGTCCGACTTTGTCTTTTCCATCATCAAGGCCGTGGGCGTTATCATCCTCGGCTGGGGCATCGTACAGGTGGGCATGAGCATCCAGTCCCACGACGCCAGCCAGCGCACCCAGGGTTTCCTGTGCCTGTTCGGTGGGTTGATGATTGCTTTTGCCAAGGAGATTCTCACCACCATCGGAGCCATCTGACAGTTACCGGCAGTTGGATTGTTGGCAGACAATCCAGCTGCCGGTCAGAGCAGTCCAGCTTTTTGCAGCGTGTTTACTGCTGCATTGCTTTATGGTAAGATATGTCATGCAAATCCCTGTTTGCAGGTTGAATATAAGGAGTTTGTCCAATGAATACATTCCAGGAAAAGTGCAATGCAGCAGTCAGCATTTGCAAGCAATTGTTAAGCACACCAAAGGTGCTCTTTCGTGAGATGAAACCATCCTCCATCCCGGAGGTTCCGGGTGTCTACGCCATTTTTAACCAAAACACAGGCGTATGCCTGTATGTCGGCAGGACAAAGAATTTACGGCAACGATTATACAACAACCATCTTATGGGGCCTACATCCAATGCCAGATTAAAAAAATATCTTATTGATGACCCTGGCGAAGAAAAAATTGTAGATTTGCCATCCGCAAAACAGTATTTAAGAGAAGAATGTTATGTGCAATATCTTCCGGTAGAAGATATGCTCACGCGCGGGCAAATTGAAGGGATGCTTGGCTTCTTCCTGGATGTTCACTATCTATACGAAGAACACTGACGCAAAACACCAGTAGAAATCATAACCGGAATACCAACCGAAAAGGACAAAATATTTCATCCAAATCTGGAAACCGCTTTCTGGTTTCCAGATTTTTTTATGTAAAAACACAACGAAATCGAGGTGATTTCACTTGGACAACAACTGGATTGTAGAAAATCTGCAAAACGCCTTTACCACCTGGAATGACCGGCTGGAAGAGCTCTGGGGGCTGGTGACCCAGTCGCCCCAGACGTTCAAGGGCGGCGCTGTCTGGGACACCATTGTGGCCATCAACGGCGGGATGCAGGCCGTGGGTTATGGCCTGCTGGTACTGTTCTTTGCCATTGCCATTTTCAGAAGCGCCTCCAGCTTCCGGGATTTCCAACGGCCCGAGTATATGCTCCGCCACCTCATTCATTTTGTCATGGCCAAGCTGTGCATTTCCTATGGTCTGGACTGGATGATGCAGATTTTTGCCGTCTGCAACGGCATTGTAGCCACCGCCGCAGGCAGTATCGGCGGCATAGATGGGGCCAGCGTGGCCATGCCTGCGGAGATCATCGATGCCATCGAAAGTCTCGGTTTTCTGGAGAGCATCCCATTGTGGCTGATTACCCTGCTGGGCAGTCTCTTTATCACCGTACTGGCCTTTATCATGATTCTCACGGTCTATGGCCGGTTTTTCAAACTCTATATGTACGCCGCCCTCTCCCCCATCGCTCTGGCCTCCTTTGCCGGAGAAGCCACTTCCTTTATCGGCAAAGCCTTTCTCCGCAGCTTTATCGGGGTCTGCATGGAGGGGGCCGTCATCATTCTGGCCTGTATCCTCTTTTCTGCCTTTGCATCGGGGGCACCGGCCATTGTGGACGAAGAAGCGTCCGTCATTACCCAGGTCTGGGCCTATCTGGCCGAGACCATTTTTAATATGCTGGTGCTGGTGGGACTGGTCAAAGCGTCCGACCGCATCGCCAAAGAAATGTTTGGAGTGTGATTCCATGGCCATCCAAGTCAAAATCAACAAGGAAATCCTGAATTATCAGGAAACTATCTTTTTCGGACTGACCATGCGGCAGTTTGTCTGTGCGGTGTTGGCTGTCGGCGCTGCCGTGGGTCTGTATATGCTGCTCAGTCCCTTTGCCGGGCGGGAGACCGTCAGCTGGGTCTGCATCCTCGGCGCATCCCCCTTTGCCATCGCCGGATTTTTTCAGTACAACGGCATGAAGTTGGAAAAGTTTCTCTGGGCGTGGTTCAAATTCAGCTTTCTCCTCTGCAACCACCGGGTCTGGAAGTCAGAAAACCGCTATCTCGCCCAGCTACCACAAAAGGAGGGCCGAAAGAAATGATCAAACCGTTCAAGGGCAAGAACCCCAACCGTGAAAAATTCTTTATTCCCCGCAGCGTTCAGCAGTCCATTCCCATTAAAAATGTGTATGGGGACGGTACTTTTGCTGTGGCCGGTCTCTATTCTAAAAGCTGGCGCTTCCGGGACATCAATTATGCCGTAGCCAGCCAGGAACAGCAGAAAAGTATCGTAGAGCAGTACGGCATTTTTCTCAATGCCCTGCCCGCCCGGGCCCAGGCCACCATCACGCTGGTCAATCGCGCCCTGGACTATCGGGCATTTGAGCGGAAAAATCTGCTGCGTCTCACCGGCGGCAGCCAGGATATTTACTGCCGTGAATACAACCGCATCGTCATGGACGCCGCCGCATCCAGCCACAATATTGTGCAGGAGAAATACGTCACCATCTCTCTGGAGCGAAAAACTATCGAAGAAGCCCAGTCCTTTTTCAGCCGCATTGGGCTGGAATTGAATAAAAACCTGTGCCGTCTGGGTTCCTCTATCCAGGATATCAGTCTGGCCGACCGAATGCGGCTGCTCCATGACTTCTTCCGACCGGAGGATACCGGCTGCTTTTCCTTTGACCTGGAGCAGATCCGGCGCAGCGGCCACGACTTCCGGGACGAGATCGCCCCGGACTGCATGACCTTCTATAAAGACCACTATGAACTAGGAGACTGGGTTGGCCGCGTCCTGTTTCTCAAACAGTTTGCCAGTTATATCGACGATGAAATGCTGATGCAGCTGTGTGATCTGCCCTGCAATATGATGATTTCCATTCAGATTCTGCCCATCCCCACGGACGAAGCCGCCAAAGCGATTCAGCATTGCATTATGGCCATTGAATCGGACATCAACCGCGTCGATATGCGCCACAGCGCCCAGGGCAGTCTGAACACCAGTATCCCCTACCAGCTGCGGATGGCCCGGGACGATTCTGCGGAAATGTTTGACGACCTGCACAATCGAAATCAGGAATTGATGCTGGCCCAGGTAATCATCACCCATATGGCCGACACCATGGAACAGCTGAATCAGGACACGGCCTCGATGATGTCCATTGTGCAGGGATTGGGATGTAAACTCTCCATCCTGAAATATCAGCAGGAGGACGGACTGAATACGGCGCTGCCCTACGGCCTGCAGCGCATTTATAATCTGCGCAGTCTCACCACGGAAAGCGCCGCCATTTTCGTGCCGTTCCGTGCCCAGGAGCTGCAGGAGGACGGCGGCATCTACTACGGACGCAACGCCGTATCCAACAACATCATCCTCTGCAACCGGGCAAAGCTGCAAAACAGCAACGGCTTTATCTTTGGTGTTTCCGGCTCCGGCAAATCCATGGCAGCCAAGTGGGAACAGGCCGCCGTGGCCCTCACTACAAATCATGATATTATTGTGGTAGACCCGGAACGGGAATATGGCCCCCTCATCCGTGCGCTGGGCGGCGAGGTGGTCACTATTTCTGCTTCCGGCAGCGAGGGCGGCCACATCAACGCCATGGATTTGACTGAAGGCTATAGCGAGGGTGCAAAGCCGCTGGTATTGAAATGCGATTTTGTCATGTCTCTGTTTGAGCAGCTGATGGGGCCGGGCAAGGTGGACGCCGGTGCAAAATCCATTATTGACCGCTGCATGTCCAATATCTATCGGGAATACATCAAGAGCGGCTATCGCACCCAGCCGCCGACGCTGAAAGAACTCCACGACGATCTCATGCGGCAGACGCTGCCTGCGGCCCATGAGCTGGCATTGGTGCTGGAGATGTATTCCCACGGCAATCTGGATGTATTCGCCCATCAGACCACCATCAATACCAACAGCCGCATCCTCTGTTTTGACATTCACGATCTGGGTGAAAGCCTCAAGCCGGTGGGCCTGCTGATTATGCTGGACGCCATTTTCAACCGCGTTATTCGGAATCGCGCCCGTGGACGGTTCACCCATATCTACATTGATGAAATCTATCTGTTCTTTGCCAGCGGCTCCGGCAGCGGCCAGAGCAGCGTCAACCAGTTCAGCGGCGATTTTCTGCATAAGTGCTGGAAGCGGTTCCGCAAATACGGCGCTATGATGACCGGCATCACCCAGAATGTGACGGAGTGTCTCCAATCGGATGTGGCCAAGTCCATGCTGTCAAACTCGGAATTTCTGCTGCTGTTCAACCAGGCCCCGCCGGACCGGGAGGAACTGGCCAAACTGCTCCGGGCTTCCGACGTACAGATGAGCTATGTGGAAAACGCCGCAGTCGGCCACGGCCTGATGCGGGTGGGTGGTACGCTGGTGCCTTTTGTCAATGAGATTCCGCAAAATACGGAACTGTACCGGCTCCTTACCACCAAACCGGGCGAGGGATAAGCCATGGCCAATCTGAAAGAACGGCCTGCCATGGACAAGCTCAAAGTCCGCACCGAGGGCTTCGTACCACGGCAGGCGGCAGATGTACCACGCAGAAAGCCGCAGCAGGAAGAACGCAGCGCACCGGACCAAAAAGGTCCGGTGCGCTATGCCACCGACAAAGTAGAGGATGCAGAAAAACGTGCAGCGGAAGCAGCAGGCAGCCTTGCCATCCGAAAAGCGAAAGCCCGGTTTTTCAAGCAACGCCGACAAAACACTCCCAGTAGCTACGACACAGCACCGCCGCCTACTGTGGAATCGCCCATCCCGGCACACGGAGAGGCACCTGTTTGGGAGCTTGTTTCCGATTCGCGCAGTACGCCGCCTGATACAAGTTATGAACACGCACTGTCTGTGTCGAATATCACTCAGAATACACAGCGCTTTTCCACACGCTCCACCGATTTATCCACAACATATAGTGTCGAAAAATCCAAAATAACACAATATACAGAGAATCCAGTCGCAGAGCGGCGCAGACAAGCAGCCATTCAAAACACCAGGCAGGCCAGCGCTCAAAACGCTGAACAGCAAACATTTGAGACGTGGGAGCAATCTTACCGGTTGGAAGCCAGGCAGCAGAATTTCCCCACTGAAGTCAACCGGCCCACACCACCAGCAGGTCATGATCATGCCCCGTCTGTGGCCCGGCCAGCGCAGAGCAGTCCTCCACCCTTTCAGAGCCAGAGCAGAGAGAGTCCCCTCCATTCCCCCACCGCAGACAACCGCGGCGCTCCGTACCGAATGACCACGGGTCAGACTGTTCGGACGCCGCAGCAAACAAGCAGGTTCAGGTTGGTACAGCGGCAGTCCGGCCCAAGTACCCCCCAATTTCGGCAGACGGCGGGCAGTAACTTCCGATATAAGACTGTCGCGCCAAAATTGGCCCCGTCTGCCAAAATTGGCGGCAGAGCGCCTGCAAAAAAGCTTTCCCCGGCACAGCGGGCCAAAGCCGCTGCGCGGCGGAAAGCACAAAAGGAACTGGCAAGACGGACTGCAAAACGAACCGCCCTGGCTTCAAAAAAAGTCGGACGGATTGCTGTACGGTTGACTATGGCGGTGGGCCGAACTGTTGTAGCTGCTGTGCAGGCCCTTCTTGCTGCCAGCAGCAGTACGGTGCTGCTGATCGTGCTGCTGTGTCTCCTGGTGGTGGCCGCCATTGCCGCCTCCCCTTTTGGCATTGTTTTCTCCGGCGAGGGCTCCGCAGCAGGCGGCGTTCCGCTGTCTGTGGCCGTGGGGCAAATCAGCTTTTCTTTCAATCAGACTTTGGCTGACCTGCAAAGCGACGAGCGCTATGATGATGTGACCGTCAGCGGCAGCGCCGCCGACTGGGTGGAAGTCGTGGCCGTCTTTGCAGTCAAAGTGACCGGCAGCAGTGAAACCAACGCCACCGATGTGGTCACATTGGACGCCAACCGTATCGACCGGCTGAAAGCGGTGTTCTGGGATATGACCACCATTTCCCAGGAAGTGCGGGAGGTGGAGGACGACAGCGGCGAAACCAGGTATGTGTTGGATATCACCATCACAGCCAAAAGCGCCGAGGATATGGCGGCAGAATACAGCTTTACAGAACAGCAACAGCAGATGCTCCAGGAGCTGCTGGCCAACCGGGCCATGCTCCAGGAACTCATTGGCAGTCTGGGACAAATCACCGCAGATGCCGAAGCTGTACTGGGCAGTCTGCCGGAGGATTTAACGCTGGAACGGAAATCCGTTGTCCGCGCCGCCTGTTCCCTTGTCGGCAAAGTGGGATATTTCTGGGGCGGCAAATCCCAGGTCATTGGCTGGGATTCCCGCTGGGGACAGTTGATGAAAGTTACCGCCGCAGGGAGCAGCACCACCGGCACCTACCGGCCCTACGGCCTGGATTGCAGCGGCTTTGTCTCCTGGGTGTTCTACAATGCCACCAGCGGCGAGCCGGTCATGACAGGCAGTGCAGCGATGCAGCACACCTACTGTTCCCCTATCTCCTGGAGCGAGGCCCAGCCCGGCGATCTCGTCTTCTACGCCGATGACAGCCATGTGGGCATCGTGGCCGGTCATGATGATAACGGTAATGTTCTAATCGTCCACTGCACCCCCAGCGGCGGCGTGGTTATTACCGGTCAGGAATATTTTGCAGATGTCGGCAGACCGAACTTTTATGGAGGTACCTGATGGAATTGTTAGAGTTATTGGCCCGGCAGAAGCATTGCAATTATATTTCCGATCTGCGCTTCCTGCCTAAAACCAGCCTGTATTTTCCGCAGCTGCGGGATGTTGCCCTTGCCGCTTTTTCAGAGCGGGAGTGGGTGGAGGCCGCATGGTATGTACGCGGAAAGATTACACATTCTGCGGCGCAGGCCAGAGCATGTCTGATTGCCTGATAAATTAAGCTCTGCATTGGACTGACTATATACACTGCACCGGCAAGGAAACCATAAATCTGTAGTTTCCTTGCCGGCGCGTTTCTTTTGTAAATTGGAACGTTATTTTGCCAAAGCATATGTTAAATTGTCTAGAAAACCTTTTATCATACGGTATACATACAATTTTTATATACTCAGCTATTCTTTAAAAGATTAACAGTTTCAGCTGGATTTACAATAGGCCCCAGTTGGTACATACTATTATCGTGTTCAATCTCATGATACACAGCGGTAGACATGACGGCCTCCAAAAACTCATTTGGTGTCAAGTCAGACTTTACTTGACAGCACAAAGCATAAAGTCCTGCCAACCACGGAACCGCCCAGCTCAAACCGCCTTCATGAGCAATCTGATATTCTCTAGGGCCTGCGGCGTCTGCAAGTGTTCTGGAATCCATGGGGACGAAAATGGCGTTGGTAAACCGCGCTGGATTGGCAAAAAAGTTTTCCGCATACCAGTCAGATGGATAATAAGATTGAATATTGTCAGGGTCTGACCAGTAGTCTCTGCCTAAACCGCAGATATCTATATCATAAAATTCCCCAAGAGATGTAGTAATTACAAAAATATTGTCCCTGTCGGCCCGTTCAATTGCATCCATCAGCTCTTCATAACCATTGTCCTCTGGAGAATATCCCCTTGAAATCGATATGACCCGGATTTTGGAGTCACTCGGTAAATTCTTATTCAGTTCAATGATCCGCAAGATGCAGTCAGCAATAATAGATGCATCAAACTCTTCATAATTCTCTCCATAATGGCCAAACGTACTGGCAATATAGTAGAGTTTGGCATCCGGTGCTACCCCAATGTCTTTGCCAACGGCCAAACTGGCTACGGCTCCGCCATGTATTTGCGCAAAACTGTCGTGGCTATGGATTTTTTCGTATAGCATTAGATTATCTTCATACTGTTCATGCGTCAGTAATAATGCCTGATCGATAATTGCAATACCAATCCCCGCCCCGGTAATACCATCTTCATGGAGGGCACGAATCCCCAGGCCCGGATTTTTATTAAATTCAAGAATTGCATCGGGGTCAAATCCCGACGGCAATTCATCCGGCCAAATTGTTGTGTTGGTAAAAGAAATATCTTCTAAATTTGTTATGGCGCTAATATTCATATCAGATACGTCGCACCAACGCATATCATATACGGAGCTTTCTGAACTGCTTTCATTGTATTGGTTGACCAAATCTGCCGGATTCTCACGTGTTACAAAGCATGGCTGTTCTCCATTCACAGATTCCAGATCAGCAAGAAGCGTAACATAGCGGTCTTCCTCCGTGTAGGCGTGTGCGCTATAATCCGGTGGAACATACCGTTCCACTTGGCATCCTGACAACAACATTGCTAAAGCAAGTAAGAACAATACTATTTTTTTCATACAGTTCCGCCTTCTTTATATTCTAAGTATTTGGAAGAATGTATTTTTTGTTGTCACTAAGTTTATTTTATTTTTTTATACATGTCAATCTATTGATACAAAATTGATTTGCAGAATCGATATCAACCGACCTCTATCACCCACGTTAAGTCCCCTCGTTGCAAGGAAATCAGTTACTCTTATATTGGCACAACATACCCACTGTACCACCATCATCTGGAGCGAGGCCCAGGTCGTCTTTTATGCCGATTTTAAAGCTTTGTATTAAGCAGACCATAGATGCCGCACCGGAAGGGAGCACACATTGGCGCTTCCCTCCCAGTGCTTTTCTTTTTCCCTATCTTTGCGTAAGTTGAAAAAAGGCAGATACTATGGGCATGAGACGCTTCAACTATGAAAAGAAAATTTCGATCATGCTGAACGATGAATCTGTGCTAAAACTATTCGAAGATTATCTGCGTGACAATCAAGATATAGAAGTGGTGCAAACAAGCCACGAAAAATCTCTGATGCTTTGGGATAATGCTGCAAAAAATTGGTGCGAGGTAGTTTGCTGCCCCACGCCAGAGAGTTTATTTGAAAAGCTGCTGGAGTCAGCCTGCTGTTATAAGGAAGATTTTAACTCTAAAGATCAGCAGCAGATCGCACGGATACGGGTGTACCTACGTCGAAAAGAGGAATTGCTGTAACAGTTCCACACGCAGTCTTTTTCCTATCATATCCTTTGGTAATTCTCTCTCTGGGCTTGCCTGTCCAGAAATGTTTGGTATAAAATGTTAGAAAAATATATGAGACATATTTCGGGTGAGTTCCACAAATAATTACAATTTTCCATTGATGCTGCTCATAGATTGAGATATACTATGAGCAGCTGACATACTACATCGTGCTGTCTGGTGTATTTCATTATGGAATTCGCGGTTTAGCAATAATAGGAAGTTTAAGAAGGTAACAAAAATAGGAAAACATTACTCAAGAGCAAATGTATTTTGATTGAAAAATAAACCATCGTAGTATCACAGAATCTTTCCTTGATCTTGAGAGGTGTGTATGAGAAACCAGAATTCTCCTATTCAAACGTAATCAAACTATAAACCTAGAAATCTTGTCACTGTTTGGTATTTTTTTATGCCAATTTATGTTGATACTCTAACTACAGAATGGAGATTGAAAATGAGAAATATTTTTCTAAGTAGGCCGAATTGGATAGCTCCGAAATACAAGGAAGGATTAGACGATTTTATTGAGTTTTTGAGAAATCAAAATTTTACTCCCCGAACACTTGGGACTACTGATTATCCAACCAATTCGCCTTTAGATGAAGTTATTACTTTGATGAAATCATGTATTGGAACAATTATTCTGGGATATCCCCAAATCATAGTAGAGTCTGGCATCATCAAAAATGAGCCTATTCGAGGGCCAATAAGCCTTGGAACAGAATGGAACCATATAGAAACAGCATTAGCTTATAGCTTAAATATGCCCTTACTTGTCATTCATGATTCCAGTGTTTCAAGAGGAATTTTTGACCGTGGAACATTAAATTCATTTCTCTATTCTGCAGATTTTGAAAATCCATCTTGGTTTAGAGAGAAAAACATTGCAGGTGCTCTTACCGCATGGGCAAATCGACTTTAAGAAATTTTAAAAATTGACTTATCTACAGGTATTACAATTTACGGATTAGTAGGCCGTATTACTAAACAGCACATCCTAAACTTTCCGTTATGTCAAATTTAGAAATAATGGGAATCAAATATTCTATGGCTGGAACTAGCAACCATCCTAACACTAAGCGAGGATGACTTTTTCCTGCATGATGTGTCATCTCCTTTCTCCTCTGCCGTAGAGGTCGTGGCTCACCAGGGATGCAAGTAGCTGTCAATGGTGGCCGGGGCGTTATACAGGGCAGCCAGCAAATATTTCTTGATGTTGCGGACATAGTAGTGTTCTCCGGCATCCACTCCCGTCCAGTCCGTCTGGCCCCTGCGGGGGCTTGATGGGATAGATTTGATCCTTCCGTACTTGATAAATCAGTATTTTGTTCATCAGGATTTCTTTTCTCCGAAATAGAAAAATCTGATAGCGAAGCAAGGTATTTACTTAAAAAAAGTGAGGAGATATTATATGGCAGTTCAATTATCGTCTTCATATTTAAGACGAAGTTATCAACTTTTAGCAAGGCTTAACCCAACTGAGATGACTGATGAAGCTGCTTTTGAGCGTGCTAGCAATATCATATACGAATGGGCTAAACGAAAATTTGCAAAAATCTTTCGACAAATGCCATACGTAAAAACATCTCTTGACGACAAGAGAGACGGCAATGAGATTGGTATAATTTATAATCCTGAAACAAAATACTTCGTTTTTAGAGCTGCACATCCAGATGTTTCTGTTCCTGGACGCATGTGGATTGTTGATACCCAATTACATAAGTCTGAAAATGAATATATTTTTTCAGTTAGAGTCTCAGTGACTTCACTTCAATCATGTACAGAAGATGTTCCTTTTAGTTGTCCACAGTTTGTACAGTTGATTATTGAGCATATTGGGATCTCTGATATTATTAATATTTCCAATCAGCCGCATCTATTGTTATCAAAAAAAGATGTAGATGATTTTCTTTCACTTCTCGAAAATCCAAAACGGCAACTCCCAGCAATTATTTTAACACCGTGCAATCAATCAGATGACTCTGTCAGTGATGGCTATATGATGGATGCTACCCAAATAGCTAAGGCTTTGTCTGGTGTAGCACATGTATTTATTATATCTGCTGAAGCGAATGAATACCTAACAGAATGTGTTGGACAGCAGTGGTCCGCTTTTAATGGAGCCGTACGGACATACTACCCTAATCTTTCTTTTGTTGAGTCAGATCCCTATCGTCATCCATTAGCGACACAGCAAAGAATCCGCCTGCGAAATGCAATTGGACCAGATGTTTCAAATTATTGCATGTCTGAAATTGTAGAATATATTCAGACATTTACATTAGCTCGGCATATTCTATGGGAAGATCAAGGCATTAAATTTTATCTGAAATCTTATCAGGAGTATTTGCAACAACAATATAGTGGTAAACAGGGTTCAGATGAATTAATTGCATCATACAAAGCGCAAATAGAGCAGTTACAAAAGCAATGTGACGAAAATATTGCTTTAGCAGATTCATATGCAAAAGACTATGAGACTTGCGCCGATGAAAATAATCAACAGCAACAGTTGATCAGAAATCTTAAAGCACAAATTGCTGTACTTAGAGATTCGCTCAAAAATTTGAGCGATGAATATGCCGATGAAAAAATTCCTGAAGATGGCACATATTTGGATATAGGAGATTGGATTAATAGCTATTATCCAGACAAACTTTTTTTACATGCCAGGGCAGCCAGGAGTTTAAAATCTGCTATTTATTCCGACCCAGCGCTCGTATACAAGTGTCTTAAACTACTTGCCACATCTTATTACGATTATTGCATTGGCTTAAAAAGCTATGAAGCTTTTTGGGTGGATTGCAAACAAGTAGATTCAGGCCTAGAAGAAAGTGGAGCGATTACTGATACTGCTGCTGGTATGCACGGAGATACCTATTTTGTAGTATATCGGGGAAAAAAGCGAAAGCTAGACCGACATTTGGGAAAGGGATCTAACAAGGATCGTCGCTATTGTTTGAGAATTTATTATTTTTGGGATGAAGAAAATCAAACCATTGTAATTGGTGATATGCCGCATCATTTAGATACTAGCGCAACTTGATATATACTCTTGCGGTATTCTTCAACTCCAGCCAAGAGTTAAGTTAAGGTGTCTGAGCTTGACCGCTGCAGCTTTACAGCCTGCGGCGGTTCTACGCTCCTATTCCATTTCGTCGTCCAGCCCCTCTGACTTCAGCCGATCCTCAAAGGACTTTTGGGAGATGCGGATCATGTTGCCGATGCGGATCGTCTTGAACAATCCGGAGTTGGCAAGCTTATAGGCTGAAGCGCGGCCGATACCGAGAATGGCTGCAATGTCATTCTCGGTGTATGTTCTACTTTGGGGCGTCCCTTTTTCGTTGGGTGTGTTGGTGCTCATAAGATTATCCTCCCTCTGTGCTAATATCATTTTGAAATGGCCCCTGGAAGCCCCCTGTCACAAGGGGTTCCTGCTAATACCTTGCTAATACGACATTTGAAAAACCGTTGTAAGACAGCATGTTTCAGGGGAATTTGTGCAAATTGACCTACCTCCAGGCAGCACAATTTGCGGAGAAACAACATGGGAAGATATGATATGAATAATTTACGAAATGGTACACCGTACTCCTAAACGGTATGTCTTTAATTTCCCATTATGTCCACAATATATAGATGAGAAATCCTGAAATGCATCACAAAAAGCGTTGGAAATTTATTGAATTTGTGATATAATATCCCTAAATAACGGATAATCCCGAATTATCCTTTGTGGGTAGGAGGTATACATATAGTGGGGAAAAGGAATCCTATCTTGATCAAGCTCTTAGAAGAAACTAAAAAAGATATGGATCACTTTCTTAACAAATATGCAGAGAAAGTGATTAGTGGTGATGCGTCTTTGTTTCTAGGAAGCGGAGTGTCCAGGGAATCTGGTTTCCCTAGTTGGGCTGCTCTCCTTGCTCCCTGCGCGGAAGAGCTTGGTATCGATATGGGCGATGACACTGACCTCTTTTCAATTGCGCAATACTACTCGAACCGCCATAGTGATGCTGAATTGCGCCAACTGTTTAATAAAGCCATTAACCAACTTGCTGAACCAGGCGATATTTTAAACAATTTGCTTGGAATCCCATTCAGTAGCATTTGGACAACTAACTATGATAGATTGATTGAAAATGGCCTTGATAAACGATATATTGGATATAATTCTATTGTCAATGACATAGATTTAGCTTCAATTTCGCGAGATACTAAGATCAGTGTTTATAAAATGAATGGCGACATTTCCGCGCCAACGCAAATGATTGTAACAAAGGATGATTATGAGCATTACGCCCAAAAACACCCACTTTTTCTAACGTTTCTAAAAAAAGAATTAGTTGCCAACACCTTTCTTTTTGTCGGATATAGTTTCTCTGACGCTCTAGTGCTTGATTGTCTGAGTTCCCTGACGGAGTATCTTGGGACCGCAAGTGGCTGCCACTATGCAATTATGCTTGTGGATGAACGGGTAACTGCTAAAACTCAATATTTCTTTGAGGATCTACATAAACGTTATAATATAAAATGCTTGGCTGTTCGTAAAGAGGACATTCCAACGCTAATATCACAACTAAGTTTAAAAGTTCGTGAAAAAAAGGTATTTATATCAGGAGCCTTTGACACCGTTCCCGAGGAGATCAATACTTTTGCAGACGATCTTTCATATGAGCTAGTTCAACATCTCTATGAGAATGGGTTTCGCATTTCCACTGGTGTTGGCAAACGCCTTGGGACCTTCCTTACAGGTTATGCTCATCAGTATTTGGCCGAACGTAATATTACCAACACGTCTAGATATTTGTCTATGCGTCCATTCCCATTCCATTTGTCTTTGAATGAGGATGCAAAAATTCGATACCGCAAGATAATGCAAGCTGATTGCAGTGCGGCCATTTTTATGTTTGGGCAAAGCAAATCGACAGCGGATGAAGGTGGCTATGATGCAACTGGGCACTTTAGCCGTGGCGTCTATATGGAGTATGAGTTGGCAAAACACTCTGGACTCGCTATTATCCCGGTAGGTGCCACAGGATATGAAGCTGAAGTGATTTGGAAAGAGGTCAAGAATAACATCAATCAATATTACTACTTGTCTAAAAAAATAGACAAGCTTCGTAGTGAGCGAGATCCTGCTAAACTCTCTGAATTGATTATATCAATTTTACGGGATATACCCAAAAAGAACCGCATTAGTAAGTAAAAGTGTTAGGCGCTCAAATATTAGTGTCTCCCGCAAATCAACTGGAAGATGCAAGCGCGTTTCGTCAAATAGGCGATCTATACCTACATAGTAAAATGCTGGTACATCGTTTAAATTGTATTGTGTTCGGATGTATAGGCACACAGCGTACAGTAGGGTGATTTGTGCATCTCTATTGTCATCACTCACCTTGCAATAGGCTTTAAGTAGTTTGGCGGGATAGCTCAAAGCAGAGTTATTTCCGCAGAATGCAAAAAAATCGTTAATGGATTTGATCCTGTACTTCTCAAGTTCATCCAAGAGAACACGACAAATAATATGATTACACGCACCGTGTGCGTCTGTGCTTGTATCCAGTTCTTTATAAACCAATTTTGTCATCCACTGGAGTTGAATAGGAAGTTCACTGGCTTTCAGGTTGTAGAATACGGGAAATACTGTCATTTCGCCTGCTTCATAGCGTTTGCGGATTAGTTCCATCTCTTCCTGTGCGCATATCGATGCTATGGCGTTTGGACTGACGATGATGATAGCATATTCGCACTGATCAACCCCTTCATCAAAATTTTTGTAATCGCGATTATCGCCCATAAGCATCTTATGTCTGTCATACCAAACTGGCAATTCATAATTTGTTATATGAAAAAGCATGGCTTCCACGATTTGAAGCCGATCCTTACTGGAAAAGCAAAAGAAGATCATAGCGGCTACCTCCAATCAAGGATAATTCGGGATTATCTGCTGCATTTTCAGCCTAGGATGAAAGACATCTTACTACGAGGGTGCAGTTCAGTTAGGAGCACAGTCTGTTGTTTAGTTGTCACGTGGGTGTATATCTGTGTAGTTACGATGGAACTATGCCCCAATAGCGATTGAATATATCGGATATCCATACCTGCTTCCAAAAGTGACGTGGCAAACGTATGTCGGAACATATGGGGGGTAATATGATTTTGTAAGTTCAATTTTTTCAGATATTTGTTGATAATCCGTTGGACTGACTGCGGTGAGATACGCTTTCCGTTTCGATTGTACAGAATAGCACCTTGTTCCTGTATTTGCTGAGAATATATTTGGCAATAGAGGGTGCTTACTTTGAGCAATTCTGGTGTAACAAGCTGTATCACTCGCTCCTTACTGCCCTTACCATGTACCAAAAGGCGCAGTCCATCATTATCCAAAGAAAAACTGTCTTTTGATAATGAACACAGCTCTGAAACACGCAACCCTGTACTAAATAGAAGCTCTAGAACCATAATATCTCGCAATGCAGTCCGATTTCCCGGGGTGTATTCGTTGTAAGCGCTCTGCAAAATAGAGTGTATGATTTGCTGAGGTATCGTTCGAGGGAGTTGTTTGGGCGTATGGACACGGATTTGTAGTTGATCAAACGGATTTTTCTTTAAGATGCCATTCATAGAGAGATCGTGATAAAAAGCTCGCACACTTGCTATCTTTCGTTTCACAGAGCGAGGCGCAAACTGATGGTTCAAATGCATGATATAGCACTTAATCGTATCTCCATTAGCTAACTTGTTTTTGGTAAACGCTGCAAACTGTTTTAGGTCAATTCGATAAGCTTTTATGGTGTTCGGCGATAATTTTCTTATCAATTCAGCCACCTCTATATAATTTTTGATCAGGGATGTTAAACTTTGCATAGAAGAAACCTCCATATTTTAGTCTTTGCTATCTATTATGAAGGACTTCTAACGAAATGTCTATTACACGACATATAGCTTATATATAACAATGCATGTTACGCATAATTATCAATTTCCCATTATGTCCATAATTTGTCTACAATTGGAGCTAATTCATGAAAAAGCGTGGTCACTACTGCAAAGTATGCGGTGAATACAAAGCAAATGAGAAATTCTCTGGCAAAGGTCATTCAACACATATTTGCAAGTCCTGTGCTTCTCTTCCGCCCGAAAAAAAATCGGAGCAGATGACCATCAGTCGGCTAAGCAATCTTCCTTGGTGGCTGTCAAAAGAACAACTACAATGGCTGAAAAACAGACTGAAGGATAAACGTTCTGAAGTACGGGAGCTTGCAAAAGAGCAGTATAATATGCGCTTTCCACCCAAAGACTCCTTCCCTTTTGATGATTGAGGAAATTTAAAACTAATCATCTTTAGAATTGCAGTTGCTGTATATGCTCTTGTGACCTCTACAAAGAAGCTTATTGGATTGCGTAGTGGAGACATGGATTATGATTGCGGTATCCTATCTTGGCAGACAGATATCTTTTTAGATTTCTCTTACTTCCTTCGTGGAATACTTTCAATGTTGTTATCTGTGCTCAGACAGATCTACCGATTGAATCCATATTTATACAAAGTTAAATAGTCACATACTCCCGGCTCTGAGAATTCTCTTAGAGCCGGGAGTATCCATACACTGTTGGATTTGACGCTGCTATTTTGTCCACCAACCGGGCTGATTTTTTGTTGCACGGCCACCTTCTTTTTTGAAGCGAAAGCTATAGCCCAACACTTTGGCTTTTTTAACTACATCAGTGAGTTCCTGTCCACCAATGATCCACAGACTGCCACCGTTGGCACGCTTGTCCACATACTGGACACCAGAAGTGCTCAGAAGCTGTAAAATATCGCTGCTGGCCGCTGCGGTCTTCTCCGCATCAAACAGCCCTATTTGTTCAGCTTCTTCATTTTGCATATCAAGCAGGGACAGCTGCTCTGTTTCTGCATACTGCATCTTAGCTTTTGTCTCCATCTGTTTCGTATGTGCTTCCTGCTGCTCAAACAGATCATCAGATTGTGTAGCTTCCAGTAATCCCATATCAGATACAGGATTTATAGCTGTGTCGGTTTGGGTTTCCATACAGGGAGAAATCTCCGGCACTGTTAAGTGTTGCGGTTTTTCCAACGATGCGCCGATGACATCATTCTTCGGGTCCAATGCAACAGCAATACTCCCCATATCCGACTCGTACGTTTCATCTCTTTCGTAAAGAATCGTATATGCACGGTGTTTTACGCGCTGCAGAAGATCGGTATCTCGCTCAGACGCATCCTGAACAGCTTCCACTTCCTCCGGCTCGATGCCAGCATCTGTCAGCTCTGCTACAACCCGTTCCATGGTTTTTTCTGGATTCCGATAGTATTCGCTGCCACGAATCCGAATAAACCGCCAGCCCAGCCGCTCCAGAATTGTCTGACGTTCCATATCCTCTCGAATCTTGTCTTCTCCGCTATGATAGCGCTCACCGTCACATTCGATGACCATTTTCTTTTTTCCGCACACAACAACCATATCCAGACGATATGCACCGACTTCCCACTGCTGTACCAGGTGATATCCTCTGAGTACAAGATATTTGGCAACAGCAGATTCAAACGGAGATTCTGCCTTCGCTTCAATTTTCGCATTCAGCGTATGGACGGACTGGGGATTCAAAGAGAATTCAATCAGCATTTTGCGAATATCACCAGGTTTTAGGTCGTTCGCAGGGTCCAGAGAGTCTACAACCCAGAGCTGGTCTCTTGCACGGCTGGCTGCAACATTATAGCGTTTGCGCGCAGAATCATCCACACCAAAGCCCTGCTTTGCAACAGGCCCGTGGCCATTGGCACAGTCCACCACGCTTAGGAAGATCACGTCTCTCTCATCTCCCTGGAAGTGAGAAGCGTTGCCGCACAAAATTCTACGCTCGTTGCATTCTCTGGCATCAATTTGTTTGAAAACTTCTTCCTGCAATTTTTTGACCTGTTCATCGCCCAACAGTGAAATGGCGCCAAAGGTCTTTCCGGCATACTCCGGCTGCTCCATACACGCTCTCATTAAGGCGACGATCGCTTTTGCCTCATTGGGGTTGGTTTTGCCGATTCGCTCGCCATTTGCCACACGGTAATTGACCACAGCGGGCAAAAGAACACTGTTGCTGCAATCCCGCAGAGGTTTGATCTGGAAATCATACGAAAGACTGTTGGAAAATCCGATGATTTCCGGAACGCATCGGAAATGTTCATGCAGCATCAGCGGCTGGAAGGTTGTGGCTGCAATGTCATAAATAGAGGTTTTGGCATCATAAAGGTGTGCATTGGGAATCTTATCCGCAATATACATCTCTTTCAAAACGTTCATTTTATCAACCTGAACGCCTACAGCCATAGGGCTAACCTGTTTATCATCACCCACAATAATCAGCTTTTTACCCATATACAGGATGGCCAGTGATGAGACATCCGACTGGCTGGCCTCGTCGATGATAATAATATCGAATTGGTTGGTGCGCGGGTTCAGACTCTCCAATGCTTTGTTGATGGGCATAATCCAAGCCGGAACCGCTTCCTGGCACTTCACCATCAATTTGCGTGCTTCTGCTCGGTACATCGGAGCATTTTTACCAGTGCCCTTTCCGATTTTTTTGACGGTCAGCTTCCATCCCTGCAGCGCTTGCTTCATACTGATATCGTGTTCCGTTCTGCGCAGCAAATGATACCAGGCAGATTTTTCCGCAAACTTTGCTGTTACGCTGCGGTATTCTTTGCTGAGTGAAAGGCTGCGTTTCTGCAGTTCCGTGAAAGGTTCTTGTACGATAGTTTCAGTAATGCCATAATACTGTTTCCACCGCCAGGCATCATTTATATCGCTGGGAACAGTAGCCGCACCATGAATTCCATCCCTGCAGCGGATCGCTTCCGCCCATTGTGGTGCAAACGGTGTCAACCGATTCAGATATTCTTCCCGTTTTTGCTTCAAACTGGTTTTAGCATATGTAGTTTCCAGAATTCCATAACCATTCCGGTATGCAGCGGTATCATACCCCTCTGCAGCAGAAAGGAGCGTCCGACATACCTCCGACTGAAGGCGCTTTCCGGATTGCAATGCATTTCGGTTCTCCTGTAAAGCAGCCTGGATGTCCGATATGGTCTGAACCACTTCAAAAATATCACATAGCGCAGGGAGTTCATACTCCAGTGCAGACAGAATTTTTTCCGCCGAAGCAATTTCTGAATCCAAAGGATTCTGCCGAAAAATCACATTACACGGAAGACCTACAGCTTCCATGCACATGGTCAGCACTTGATACTCCGCCTGGAACCAATCCAGATAACGCTGCATCAGAGAAATGTAGTTGGCAGCAACACGCTCCGGTTCGTCCTGGTCCAAATCATAAAACTGGGGCACACCATGTTTGGCAATCAAGTCATTCCAGTACAACGCACACTGATCTCGCATGGACTTCATTTCCAGGACAGCGAGTATCAACGCGCAATCTTCCGCATTTTGCGGTTTCTGGCCATTGATTGTGGCACCATTTAATGCGACTTCCAGCTGCTTGTTCAGAAGAAGTGCCAGCTTGCCGATTTTTCCGCCCTGACAATACTTATCATGTAGCTGCTGGACAGCAGTAAAAAACGAGGCATCTGTGTTGAGAATGGCAACTTCTTTGCCGAATTTTTGGGCAACCAGCTGCTCACCATAGGCACAGGTTTTTTGAATTTGGTCAGCAAGCCGGACCCAGAGATCCCGGTATGTGCCACCTTTTTTACCATCTACGGCACAGTGTTGCATCCAGCCTTCTATCTGCGGAACCGTGGAAACATATTGCTTCAACTGTTCCACTGCCTGTACCGTAGGATACTCCAGCACAAGTTCTCCCAATGAACCATTCACCCAAACGGTATGTTCCGATGCTGCATTTCGTATCTGCCAGTCCTGCTTCTCAGCGATCGTGTGTAAGCGATCTGTTGCAGACTGCAAGGCACTGCACATCTGTTCAAACGATTCCGGATGCATCAACTCTGCAGGATTTGGAATATCATTGGAAAATTCTGCTTCATCCTGCACGCTGATTTCATCGTTGGTTCGGTACAATTCAGTCAGTTCTGCAAAGCTAAGGGGCAATGGCGCATACAGCTGTACCGAACCGGGAATATAGGATAGGGTTTCACTGTTTTCCTGCACATAAGCAGCCGCAGCGGAAGGAGATATGTCCTGGCCATCGTAAACAAGACAGTTGCACTCCTGGTTGATGATCGCAAACAGTTTTTTACGCACGGCAGCAAGTTCACGGATAATTTCTTTTCGTTCCTGTCCAAGAGATTCCATCTCCTTTTTGACTGCAAACGAAGTCCATTGTGCCATATAACTGGTAATGCCATCAACAGATTTCTCCATATCTACATTGGAATCATCCAGTACAGAAACACACAGATTCTGCAGACCAGGAGCCAACTTCTCTTTTAGAACGCTCAAGGCTTTCTGCGTATGGCTGGTGACAAGAACACTCTTTCCCTGGGCCAGAAAGTGCCCCATCAGATTGGCGATTGTGTGGGTTTTACCGGTTCCAGGAGGGCCTTGTACTAGAACAGCATTGTACTGTTCGATACGACGGGCAATTTCCAGCTGCTCCTTATTCGCCTCTTTGGACAAGAGAATATCTGCACTTTCGCCGCCAACCGCAGCCAACTGCTCCTCAATAGAAGGTGTACCGGTATCCTCTGGTATATCGATTTTCCCGCCTTCCACAATATCACCGATGGGCGCAGGAACCGCACCTGTCTCCTCAACATGCTCAATAATCTGATCAATTGCTTTCAGCGCGCCATCCATACGTTTGCGCAGAATATAACAGGGATTCCGATAGAGTAATAACCGTTCTTTTTGCTGCCAGTTCTCTGGGATGCCATCCTCAGAATAAAGGCTTTCCGGCGAGAGCTGATGGATAAACATCTTGAAAAATACAGGAAGGTCGTTCCGATCCAAGGGATGATAGTCGTTTTGATGAAGATCGTCCCGGAGATGATTGATGGATGCCAGGTTGATCCCTTCCATGCTCTGAAACATGACCGTGTAAAGTTCCGTTTCTACATCGGTGTCTTCAATATAGATCGTATTTTCCACTGCATTGTGACGAATCTTAACACGGCGAGTCAAAATCGGATGGTTTATCTCCGAGATTTCCCTGTCACGTATAAAGCCATCTGCCACCACCAGCTCCAGGGTTTCAGAGTCGCGTTCCAGATCAATACAGATTTTGTAAAGCTCCGAGAAAAAGTTTCTGGTTCTGGCCAACAGCTTCTGTTTTTCGGCCCAAATATTGCGCTTGACTGCCCAGGCCGTGTAGGTACTCACACGTTCAGCATTGTCGGAGAAAAACTCTCTATAAGTGTTATTGGCCTCATCGATCCGTTGTAAACGTTCTTCTGGTGTCTGGTCGGAAAACTCCATTTGGTCAAGAGGATGCAAGAGAAATTCTTTTGTCTTAAGTTCATGACGATAGCTGTCCCATCCTCGCTCCAACCATTCCTCAAATACTTGCTCAGGCTCCGGGCAACGTTGAAATTCAGGCTTATGTACCGACAGCAATATATTGGCAGTATCCTCTGCTGCATCCTCCTCCACACGATCCCGATAGTAGATTTGGATATTCTCAGGATCATTTGGGAATGATGCGACTGAGCGCCACCATGGATGCTCTGACACACTAAGTACGACTTTCTGCTTTAATTTATTTAATTCTTCGATGAATTTGAAAAGAGAAACAACTTTATCCTGTTTGCTCCATTGTCCATCCACCATTTCCGTTATTACTCCGTCAGTCAAAGTTTCACTTCCTTTGCTGGTATTTATCCTGTATTGAAGTTGTTAGTACTTCCATGTTATCGCTGATATCAATGAGTAAAACTGTTAAACTACACAATTTTATCAATTCTATATGGATATACAGCTTTAACATATTTTTATGCACAAGACTTTCGGAGGCCTTTTTATGTAAAATCTCAGTTTTACTCATTTATAGTGTAGAATTTAACACACCATAAACCATATATCACCACAGCAAGCATTACAATTAAAATTTAATTATCTATACCAAAATTCTTGACCTTTAACGTTTTGCAATTTTCCATAATTGTACGCACAACAGGAACTGGCAACCCGTTAGGAGCTTGTACATTTACCTCAAGAGACACTTCAACTGCACAGCCATCTATATTCGTTAGATGTGCAATTACTTCTTCTACAAGGCGCTGAACGTCTCGGTTGATCCTCGTATTATCTAACTGCGCGGACATGAAGAAGTGTGTGTTTTGAGGAATTGAAAGCTTTTCATCTGCTGGTTTAGTGACTCCATCTTGTTCTTGATTTATAGATGGAGTCTCCTTGGGAGAAGGAGCTTGAATATTGTCTTTCACATTATTCTGCGCTTCGGAAGCAATTTGCTCCAGTGCAGCCATCTTTTTTACGAGGTAATCCGATGGCTGAATAAATCCTACATATTGATTAAATTTCAGGTCAATAAAACGGTTATCACTGCACCCTGCTGCAATTGCAAAGTATTCCGTAGAGTTTAATCCGGTTTGAATAGCATCTTCTAAAACATTATAACGTGCCAAACGCGGCAAATAGCAGTATGTGCAAAGATACTCCCATAGTTTTTTAATTTGGATATTAGTACTATCTTTCCAGAGAATATTGTCAAGCTCCATTGTCAGAAGCGCAGGTGCCCACTTGGTAATGAGCAATTCCTGCTGCATCATTTTATTCGCCGCCTTTATAACAATGCTGTCTGTTCCACCACTAATACGGATTGCTTCCCATTGAACAACCTTCATATCAACAAAACGGTCAATATAAGGTGCCAATAGCCAGCAATAGGTCTCCTTGATACGAGACTCAACTGTATCATTACTACGGTGCAAACTTCCGTCGGCTTCTCTCGTCTGAGAAACATCCAGATTCAATACTTCTTTGTCATCAATGATTGACTTCCATGCAAGATATTCGCGTGTACCTTGTTTCAGTGCCCCTATCAGTTCTTGATCTGGCGCAATAAAAGTCAGCATATTTCTATAAATTCGTGGAGAAGTTCCACGGTTATCCAAAATATTTGCTGCAGCATCCAGTGCACGATTTTTAGGATTATTCGGACGATATTCTTCGTTAATTCCGAGAATCACCAAACGAACTGCTGGATCATCTGATACGTGTAGCGATGATTCAGGGCAAATATGCAAGCCAGCGAAGGGCTCTTCTTTGTGGAGTTTGCGTAGTCGAGATTCAATTTCATATTCTACATCAATTTCAGAAAACTGTGTGGCTCGATCCTGTGCTGTTTTACGCAAGGTTGGTCTGGTATCATACCAATAACGATCTCCAGACATATTTGTATACAAATATGCTAAAGAACCTCTTAACGTATTCAGTGCATCATTAAAGTCCGCAATACTCTCTCCTGGCTGCACCACTCCCAAGCGGATGCGTGAAGACTCTATTCCTCGTACCGCCTGTGCCCTTACTGTAGGAGCACTTCCAAGCATAATAGTCCTGGCAACACGTCGAGCTGCTAATTTTTGGCCATATCGAGGGATAGTTTGATCCTTTTGATAAGGCACAGAGTTCTTTCCATCAATTTCACTACTGACAATTGAGTTCCAGCCTTCGTCCAAATAGCGAATCAATTCCTCGCGTACATTTGGTACATCTAGCGGAATAGAGCCTGGCATAATTAGAGCACTAGCATCATTACTCATCCATAGCTCATGAATAACAGAAGCCATTAGCCTCAGAACACCACGAGTACGCTGGAACCGCTCAAGTGTAGACCAATCCTCATACAAACGGTCAAAAATTTCTGGATGGATGGGATAACAAGACAACATGCGCTCGCGATATTCCACTTCCTTTGTTTCATAAGGAAAGTCTCCCGCATTTTCCATATACATTTGGCTGAACCGTGCACACACCTGATCCCTAGCAGTAGGATTTTTACAATCCAGGAACAGGCGGCGGCGTACCACCTCAAAACCTTCATTGGCAGCAACAGGTTTCCAGATTGATTCCATACGCCCAAATGTGTGCTCAATGGTCTCCAATGCAATTTTTCCAGCCTCTCCACCGATCTCAATATCCGATTCCGGAATAGATGCTACAACCAGGCTGTTTTGGCTTGCACGGGCGGCCTCGGTTACTTCTTGAATGAAGGAAATAAAGTTGTCGAAAGAACCGGCAGGCAGTCCAGTCACACCATAAATCTTTTTGGCATATGCAACCAACTCGTCCATTAGAATCAAGCAGGGGCCGCAAGCATCAAACAGATTCTTTAATGCCTCTGAACCGGGAGAAACACCTTTCTTATCGGCTTCCTTTACATAGTCATACAGCTCTGCATGACCAGCGGATTCTGCTAACTGCGCTGCCATTTCGCCCCACAGGGTATTGATCGTTATACCCGGAAAATTGATGGGCCGCTTGGCTTTGGTGGGATCCAACGCTGTGCCCACCAAAACCGCCACATTTGCGCGTGGAAGGGTAGCCACGCCTGCTCGCTCCATTACCGGCTTGATGGCAGGAATACTGTCAGCGGGAACCTTTCCGCGTAGCATATGATACAGTGCCAGCATACTATGGGTTTTACCGCCGCCGAAAGCAGTCTTCAGCTGAATGACCGGCTCTCCATCTTTACCGCGCACTCGCTTTAGAGCCTGCACTAGCAGTCCGGTCATGCCCTCAGTTACATAGGTGCGAGCAAAAAACTCTACTGGATCTCGATACTCAAAGGATCCCTCGCCACGAGCCACCTGAGCCAGGTCTGCAGCGAACTCAGCATTTTTATAGCGTCCCTGTGCCACGTCCGGATGGGGCTCAATCACTTCTCGCCAGCTGGGAAGACCAGAGAGTGTAAGATTCAGTACACCCGCCTGGCTCGCTCTGGGTCTTCCAGTCGGAACTGCGGTTTCGGTCACCATGGTGGAACCTGCAGCAGAACCGTACCGTGCTTCCCGCAGCAATTTACGGATCTCCTCCGCCCCTTCATCGTCAAAGGCCTCGCACAAACGGGCCATGGTGTCTAGCGCACGCCATGTATCGTCATTGTTGAAATCTTGCCCGCCAACATGGGCAACCTTGTGGCGCATACCCATCAATTCTTTGGCCCATGTGCGGTAGTCCATTGAAAGTTTCCGTTTGAAAAGGTCATTCCATTTACGATCAAAAAGCCGCAAACAATTTGCTATGTCCAATGAGTCAACAAGATCCCCGTATTCTCCTGTGTCCGGCAGATCCCGACTCTGGTCGGGCAAGGTCATCAAAACCTCCTGCCACCAGGAATCTTTATATTCATGACTCAGTTCCTGTCCCACATATCCTGCCAGAAGCGGGTGCAGAATACGAAAGGCCTGTTGTATCTTAGATAAATTATCAGGCATCTTAATGTTTCCTCCCATTTGTTCCGGACTACAAATTTCTTTATCATAGCTAACCGAGATTAGCCGGTTTAACTTCGCGATTGACTTTGGATTAACTTTGGATTGACTTAAATTGACTTTCATTCAGACATTTACAAGTCAATCCTTCCTTAAGAACCAAACTGCAGCTTTGGTATTACCCGTGCAGTCAATGGTTCTATCTTTGACTTTCATTGTCCGAAGCAAATTGGATAGTTTCCGTCGCTTTTTGTCTGGCGGCAAAATTGCCGGAAAGAGATCTCCAACAACTGCCATGAGTTCCTCCTTTTTTGCGGGACCTTTTTGGAGCGCTTTTAGGATAAACTCTTTGCACTTTTCATCTTCAAGTCCACTGTTGCGGATATACTCCGGTTTTTGTCCAACTGCTTCAGCTACACTGTACGAAACATAAATACTGGGATAACGTCCCTCGACTAAACCCGCTTTCTTCAAAGCTAAATACTGTTCGTGGGTAATCGTTTCCTTTTTCTGTACCTTATCCAAAAGAAAAACCGTTTGGATATTTAGACTTCGGTCTGAATTCAACAGCTGGGTGTAGTTCTTATCCAAGATTTTACCGTATACAGTAACCTTCACCCGGTTAGGGACAGAAAGATCATAACTGGGTAACGGGAAAAACTTTTCCTGTTGAATGCGGAACATAGTCGGAATACCAATGGCATTGCTGTCGATCATATACAGATTCACCATGGCATTGCATAAAAAAGTATTGCGATAATACGGAGGTTTGTAGCCTGGTTCCAACGCTGTTTCAATGGTTTCCGGAATAAATCCGCCCTCATTGATAAAGACCAGATAGTCCTCAAATTCCTCCACATTGATTTTGCCTCGCAAGGTGTAGTCCTGATGAGCAATGCAGTTGTGTAGAAGCTCTTTGATCAATTCAGCGTCATATTGATCTACTTCTTCCGGGAAAAGCGTTTGTTGACCGGCAATATACCGATATTTCACATTGCGGATTTGTCGGAATACCTTGTCCACTGCCAACAAAAAAGGCGTATCAAAATGCTCATAAGACTTTACAGAGCCATCTTGATTGTACAATGTCCAGGTGATTCTGGGAATGAATCCGTCGAAATAGTTTTTTGCATATTCGTCACCCAGCAATAAAAGAGCAGTACGCGTCACTTTGCCCCCAAGCAGAATCCCAGCTTTATTGAGAAGTTGTTCGTCTTCCAATTGTTCAAAATATGCTCGATCTTTGCCGCGCTGCACTTCGTGTTGGATAAACAATTCACGGGCCCGGCGGATGGCTTTCGGGTCAAGATCCGCCATAGACGCTTCTTCTACCACTGCTTTAGACCAGTCAAAGCCGATCTGTTGGCGGATTGCATCTAGTTTATTCATTGGCAGAGGGCAGACCGACTCATGGGCACGGCTATAGGCCATATCATCCCATGTTGTCGGAATCCCTGGGATAGCCGGTGGAATTTGAAACAAAATGATACGCTTGCCGTCCATTTGTAGTTCATAGATTTCTCGAAAAAGTAAGCCTTGGTTAGTTCGAGGTCGAATCTCTTTCTTCAAACCCTGCAGCGAATGACTGTCCTTGCGATAGTTGCTGCCCACAATCTGCATATCATTTGTTATGCCAAAGATTAGCCATCCTTCTGCTTTTCCTCGTAGATTGGCTTCGTTGCTCAAGGCAGAAAAATATTTTCCAATATCGTTAAAGCTATAGTTGCTCTCAGCTGTTTTGAACTCTACAACCTCATCCTCGTGATGTTTCATCATTTCCCGAAGTTTTTGAGACAAAGTCTGCTCATCATAAATCAAACCGGCATTCCTCTTTTCTTATTCAAACAATGTGATCTGTTCCGGCTTATATGCCTGCAGCTCGGCAGCGCGGGACTGAATTTCCGGCCAGGCGATGACCAAAGCATTATAGGCATAGGCCTCCTGGGCCCAGTTTTTACGTTCGGCCACAGTATAAAGGCGATAGGCCAAATCCTTAGCGCGTTCGGCGTTGGAGCCGAGCATATTCATGACGATCTGAGCACAGGCCGCCACGCCGCCGGTGGCCATGGCTTGGGTGAGCTGCTGACAGAGCAGCCAGATGGTCTCCTCCTGCTCATTCACCTTTTTCGGTAATTCCTCACGGGTAAGAAGATGAACCGATCCCTTCTGTGCATACAGCATACCTTTGGATACCAGTGCTGCCACCGAGGTATTTTTGGCCCGGGCCAACGTATCGGCATCACCGAACTTAATATCGTTGAAGGCATTCTGCATATATAAATCCACACAGAAGCGGCTGTTTTGATCCAGTTCACCGTCCTGTTCATTAAAGTAGACATCCAATTCTTGGTTGATGATCTGCAGTGCGCTGCGCACCGTCATGGGAGTGCCGTCCGACTCCAGCACCTTAGAATATTTGGAGTAAACGCCCATGCCAGGGCCGATAGCACTCTGTGCCAAATCCACCGGTGCAATATTACTGCGCTGGAGTTTTTGCAGAGCAGGCCGCAATTCTCGCTTGAGTTCCGCAATAAAGTTGCGGCGGGTGGTCATGGGAGCATCCTCTGGCCGCTTGCGGCAGACCAGGACGATGGAGGAGGCTAACGCATTTGTACCCATACCGATAGCGCGATAAGATTGTTCCGTACGCATTGGCCAAGTGCCAGTGATGGCAAACCCCGCTTGAATGACGGCCGACAGCATAGTTTCCCAGCCTGTAGATGCTGTTTTCGCTTCGGCTTCTCTGGTATCGGTATCGCTCTGCTTGTAGGCATAGTAAATGGTGACGGGGATGTCCTCCCGGGCATACTGGTAAATCTGCTGGCATGTGTGCAACATACCATTCTCAAAGAAATCCCTGGCTTTTTCCACGCTACCGTCAAAGCGGTAAGGAGTTGCCACCAATTCTTCCGCCTTGGGCACCAGCATAGTGCGGAACAAATTTGGATAGGTATGCTTCAGTGCCTGCCGCATCCATACATAGAAAAAGTCAGACAGATCAGCATAGCCAATATTATCGTAATAGGGTGGATCTGTGGATACCATAATATTTCGCAATCCACAGTCACTTTGTGCATCAAATTGTTTAACGTGACCCTTTTTGCTTTCTAGCGGCAGTTTTTCGATGCATTCAGAGATATAAGCTATAATACCAGTAAAACTACCAACAGCGTTGCCCATCGGATTTGCTTCAGGATAGTCCCACGTCATTGGTATAGCCTGTTTGCTAAAGCAATTCATAGGCTTTTCATTGGTAGGAGACCATCGAGAAACGGATGTGGAAAAGTCTGCTAAGCGATCAACCGCAAAAGACAAGTACACACCCACTGCTTCTCCATAGGCACAGGCACCGGAACCTCCTTCGCTGAGGGCAATGTGATCGTTAGGTAGCCCAGCGGCAACCGCATCTGCCTCAGCTTGCTTCTGTACTTCGCCTACCAGTTCGCTGAAAGTAGTTAATGCCGTCAACTGTCGATTAGTGAACAACTTGTGAAATTCATTCAGACCATATACATTGGTATTTAGGTGCCCTGGGTAAAATGCTAATTCACCATGGGGGTACTGCTCTGGCTTGTCAATGTGCGCGGTGAGTATTTGTTCGTCATCGGGTGATATATACAACCTTCTGCGGTTTCCTTCTGCCACAACAGCTATGAGCTGCGCAGACATTCTTCCCTCACGGCTTTCCTGACGAATATAGGGGTACTCCACAGGTGCACCGCAACAGGCACAAACAGCACCTTTGCGGTTGACTGTGCCCTCAATTGCTGGTTTCCCCTCGTGATGCACGGTGTACTTTGCTTTTCCATTTTCAAATAGCGGCTCGGCCCAGGCTACCTTTCCCTTTTTTTTCGAGAGCACAAAAGAACGAACCAGAGGCATCTCGCAGCCACAGGCCGGGTTAGGGCATTTGACTGTCCGTGCCCAGATCCAAGCAACGACATTGGCCTCACCGCCACCTTGTGTGGCAGGTATCTTTACCTTGGGGTAGAGATGGCCAATTTTCTTGGAAGCTTGTTCCCTCATCCATTCACCATAGTAGCATACATCCTCAGCAAGACCCTTTGCACCAACCCAGCCGCTGTCACTGTCCAGGCGCACCCGTGCATCGGGATTGATGGGAGCCTGTCCGGCAAACTTCGGTGGAATCTCGATCATAGCCTTGTTGATCATCACTGCCACCGGGTTCAGATCGTGGGCGTGGGCCTCCAATCCCAAACGCTGAGCCTCCAGCGGAATCGCGCCTCCACCTGCAAAGGGGTCCAGAAGCGGAGGCGGGTTGTTGCCGGTGGAGCGCAGAATTTCTGCCTTTGCTACCTCCAGAACCTTTGGGTTATTGGAGTTTTCCCACTTGACCAGCTCTTCCAGAATGGCAAACAAACGCTGACGTTCCTGGTTCTGCTCCTCGTCTGTGGGAAACTGCTCAGAATGCTCAGATGGATCATCCACCAAACTGGACCAAATCACCGCGCGGGCCGCTGCTAGGGGCCGCCTGGCCCACCATAAGTGCAGTCCTCTAGGATGCGCTCCAATACCGGGCATTTTTTCATATGCTGCAGCATTATTAATCGCTTCCAATGGAAGCGCAACTTCGATCAGTTTCCTTGCCATGATACTCTCCTTATTTTTGGAACACAATCTCCGCATTGCGGATCAAGTCCATCAAATCATAATTTACGCTGGTGGCGGTAAAATCTGGCGCATTCCGGAATGGATTCTTTAAATACACTGTATGGGTGTCGGTTCCATCTACCTCCACCACTGCCAAAATAAACTCCTCCGGTTTGTTGAGGCCAGTGAGGATTTCATTTTTGGAGACGGTCACGGTGGTTGCGCCCTTGGTCCGGCCCTTTACTTCGATAAACCGAAGCACATTTGTACCGGTACGTCGTTCTTCTGGGATGCTGGATTCAATGTCATACCCTACTTTACCAGCACTAACATCCCGAGGCAAATAGCCCAGCTTTCGTTCAATCTCCATCACTGCGTTCATGGCAATAAGTTCCACTGTCTTTTTGTCCACTCCGCCAAAAGACGCTACGGTGGATGGGCCCATCAGACGCTCCAAAAGGCCACGCGGAATCACCAGTGCGCCTCCGGTGACCACCGGTGGTGCCGGAGAAACCATACGTTCATTGTCCAACTCTGCCAGGCGTTTTTGCAGCCGGGCAGCCAAATCCTCGGCACGGCGGGCTGCCATTTGCGAATTGAGCCGTGCATTTGTTTTGCCTGCAGCTTCCTTTTGTTTCAGATCTGCGGCCCGGAAGTCCCAATATTGAATCTCAGCGGTTAACCGCTCTTTTACCGCTCTTGTAATCTTATCCACCATATTCTGCTTATGCTGTCGAACTTGCGCAAAATGTTGAGGAATAATTTGGGAAATTGCATAGCCCCTTGCCCGATCTTCTACTCCAGATATCAGCCAATCCTGCGTACTGATATAGCTACGGATAGCTGTTTGCTCCTGCTCTGTAGCTGCACGATAATCCAGATATGGGGCATAGCCCGCATGGCGGGCGGTACCATCTTCCAGCAGTTCCACAAAATGAACCTGCTTTGAGATCACGCGCTTTCCACCATCTGACAAAATGACACCATCCTGAATGCAATCCTCAATATAAAACAGCAGCCGTGCCTGGTCGCTGTCATCGCTGTCATCTACAAAGATTGTACCGCGTTTGAGCACATCCACGCTGCGCTCCCGGATCAGGTCAATGGTGGCTTCCAGCAGAGGATGACCGGGACAGACCAATTCTGCAGTCGGTAAGCCGGTAAGATTACAAGTGCTTTTATCAAAGCATACCCGTTCATACCTCTGCAAAACCGGTTCGCCAAAGCCAATCTGCATATCCCGATTACGCACTGCAAAGGGTACAGAAGTAATTTCATATCGGCCAGATTCCCGTGGGCGAATCTGGCCTCCCACAGAGCGGAACGCCTCTACAAAAAATGCTTCGATAAAATGTGGCTGAAGCTTGTGCGCTTCAATCCGTTCCATATCCTCACGGATAGCAGTCACGCGGTGAATGTCCATGGTATCCTCAGTCAAGGCATGCTCGTTTAACAGTTCCCGCAATGCCTGCTGATCCAATGAGTGATCTACCACCTGCCAAAGTCGAGCCCGTACATCCGGGTCATTGCCATATCGCACTGCTTCAATCAGCAGATCACGCAGCGGACGATTGTCAAACGTCATTTTTCCAAGAATGTCAAAAACTTTGCCACCCAAAGCCTCCCTCTCCTCCTCCAACTTGGAGAACAGGCGCTGAAATACCATACCTTCTCGCGTTTCCCGGGAGACCAGATTCCACAAATGACACACATCATTTTGCCCAATACGATGAATTCGTCCAAAACGCTGTTCCAAGCGATTTGGATTCCAGGGCAAATCATAGTTAATCATCAAATGCGCACGTTGCAGGTTAATACCTTCTCCAGCGGCATCTGTAGCAATCAGAATACGAACGTTTTTATCCTGCTTGAACAGCTCTTCCACCTTTCGCCGGTCATCCCGCAGCATACCTCCGTGGATTGTCACAACTGATTCGTCGCTGCCAAACAAATTGCGGATTTTATCGGCCAAATAGTGCAATGTATCCCGATGCTCAGTAAAGATAATCAATTTTTCACGTTGCCCCTCCGGACTGAACATATTTTTTTCTTCCTGTAAAAGAAGAGAGAGCTCATCCCACTTACGGTCTTCTCCACTAACACGAACAGCATTTGCCAACTGTTCCAAATGTTTTAATGTTCGGATCTCTGCTTCCATCTCCGAGATGGTATTGGCCGCGGATGCACGGTCGGCCACATTCTCTTCAGCATCTTCCATCTCCGCTGCTGTATAGTCATCTTCATCATAGTCATCAGAAAGACTGATTTTAAGGTTATATCTATCCCCACGACGCCCGATTTTTTCTTCAGCTAAAATATGTTCCAGTCGCTCTCTTCTGCGACGCAGGGATTGATAAATTGCTTCCGGTGAGGAAGCCAGCCTACGCTGCAAAACGGTCAACGCAAAGCCAACTGTTGTTTTCCGCTCATTTGTTAGTTTTTCCGCCCGGTTAAATTCGTCTTGGACATACTCCGTTACTTGCTTATAAAGTTGGGCTTCCCTGGGAGAAAGGTCATAGTTGACTGTATAGGCTCGCCGCTCTGGAAATAGCGGTTTGCCATCAAATTTAAGCAGTTCTTCTTTTACCAGACGGCGCATGACATCAGAAACATCAATGGCATGATTAGAAGATCTCGCTGCACCTTCAAAGCGATCGGAGTCAATCAATGATAGAAACAGCTGAAAATCCTCGCTTTTTCCATTATGCGGCGTAGCAGTCAGTAAGAGTAGGTTGCGGGTAATGTCAGATAAAAGCCTGCCAAGGTTAAAACGCTTTGTGTATTTGATTTCACCCCCCCACACAGTGGCACTCATTTTGTGTGCCTCATCACATACGATCAGATCCCAATCAGTGATTTTAAGCTTTTCTTGTAGCGATTCATTGCGTGCCAGCTTATCCAGCCGTGCAATACAAAAGGGCATTTCAGTAAAAATATTGCCGCTGACTGCCGACTCAATTCGATCATTGGTAAGTATCTCAAATCGCAGGTGAAATTTCCGATACAATTCATCTTGCCACTGTTCAGAGAGGTTACCTGGTGTCACGATAAGGCATCGCTTGAGGTCGCCTCGGACGATCAGCTCCTTGATAAACAGGCCAGTCATAATTGTTTTTCCTGCGCCAGGATCATCTGCCAAAATATACCGCAGGGGAAGCCTGGGCAACATTTCCTGATATACCGCAGAAATCTGATGTGGCAATGGTTCTATTGATGAAGTATGTACAGCAAGATACGGATCAAAAATATGTGCTAAATTGATTCGATAGGCTTCAGAAGCAAGCCGCATTTGATCTGCATCAGCATCAAAGCTCCATGGTAAATGATCATCCAAGACGTGAATACGGCTCTCGGCTTCCCTCAATAATAATTGGTTTGCCAGCTGTCCCTTGCTATTTTTAAATGTTATTTCTAAAACTGCATTTCCGTACCATTGTACTGCCACCACAGTAACAGACTCTCTGGCTACAATACCATCAATTTGGCAACCAATCGTTATATCTTCAAGTCGCGACATCTTATGCCCTCCTTTAATCAGAAATGCACATATCCTTAGACAATAGTCTAAAATAATATTTTTTAATGCTAACTCTAACACACCACAAACTACAAATCTTTTCCTAATGCTTCCAGCTTCTATATCTTTGTCACTACTTAGCTTTGTCATGGTGTTGGGAGCACATCCCGCCGCACGCGCATATCTGCCTCACTCATTTTCTGGTCAATTATCATTTTCCAGAGTTTGTTGTGTGAAATGATCTTAACAGATATCTGCAACCAGAAAATTCGACTATTTTATTATATCAGATACAGAAATTGAGAACAACAGATTTTCACATCTCGTTATGCGAAATATAAATAAGAAAAATTATTGCTGTTTTGATTAACTGTAGCTATTTCTATTCAGCTCTCAAAAGCATAATAAGCAACAAGCTATCTTTGACATTCATACGCCAATCCCTAAATGTATCAGCCAAAAATGACCATTTTAGAGCTGTGATAACATGAAGGATTGAGATCAAAAACCTTCACCGGCACTCCCATGCTCTTACAGTGATCAATAACAAACTTTGTACCACGGGATTTTCCATCCCAAAACGCCAAAACCAAATCCGCATACTCAATAATAGTAATGTTCCGCTTTAAAGGAGCAGCTTTTCCATACTTTTTATACTCTGGAAGAAACTCAATCAGCTTGATCCCTTTAGCCACCGCATACTCTCTGGCGCTGGTATCCACCCCTTTGGCTCCGCCGGAAACAATCTCTGTCACCTCTGCAGGTAGATACTTCCCCAGTTCTTTTACCGTCAGTCCTCGAGAGCCAATCACCGCCACTTTCATAGTCGCTTCTCCTCTACATCATATATTTTAGATATACCATATATCTATTATTAACATAGTACCACATGATAGCTATAAACTGAACACATAATATATCTAATCTGAGGTGTGTTTATGGCAATCAAAAGCGTGTCTATCCGAATTGAGGAAAAAATGTTGGAGAAGCTGAGCTTTGTGGCAGACTACGAAGGCCGTTCTGTCAACAGCCACATCCTGGTACTCATCCGTGAAAGCATTCAGGCCTATGAGCAGAAGCACGGAGAAATAGATGGTACGATCAATCCTGCTGTCAATGTAAAGCCCTCCCGTAAAAGCTGAGCCGAGAATATAATTTTGAAATCAATATTGGAATACTGGGTTTGGAGGTCATCTCCAATCCCAGTATTTTTTATTGTCAAAACATTTTCCACAGTTTTCAAAAATATGTCGAAAAAACGGTTGACCGACACTATATGTTCTGGTGTTTTTCGACCTGGTTGTTATAAAATATTGCTTTCCAGAAATATACAAAACTCCTTTGGCACATTTGGCAGTATGTGTGCATTGGTAAATTAGTGAAAGCAGTGTGTTTATGACGTTTCTTTTTGGCACTTGCCCGACTTTTTAGCATCACGCCCCTTCATACTAACAAAAAGAGCAGCGTAGACGTCCGTACAGGAGACGTCTGCGCTGCTTTCTGTTTTTCTGGATCAAATTACCATATTTGCTGCCGTTCTCCGCCTCCATTTGATTCACTTACCGCTTATTTGAATCAAATTGGAGGTTTTATCATGGGATTTCATTACGCATCTGAACTCAAAAAATTTACAAAAGAGTGGGAGCGTCTGGAAAAGAACTATCGGGATGCCGGTATGACTGACGAGCAGATTCAGAGTATCCGGGAATACGATTGGCAGTGGTTTTGCAGCCAGCGGACGTATCAAAACCGGAATCAGCCTCTGCCCAGTGAACAATGCGACAAAGAGAGTGAGCTGTACTGTCTCTTCCATAAGTTTGACTCTCTCTCCTATCGTTGGGATAATAGCGACATTGACCGCAATCGTTACGGTTGGTTATCTACTATCGAAGATCCACAGCTGTTTCAACGGCTCTGCAAACTCAACATCAAAGATCTGGAATTATTGACCCTGCTGTTTGTGGATGGGTATCGGCAGGCTGATGTGGCCCGGTTTTGGAAGTGCTCCCGAAGTGCAGTTGCCCAGAGATTGAAAAAAATTATAAATTTTTTGAAAACAGCTTAACAAATGGCCGTTCCCAATGCCTACACATTGAGGGGAACTATACCCTTTTCCCTGCACCTTGAAAATTCCATACCAGCAGGTCCGTACATAACCCATGTCCGAGCGAATCAGACACGCCGCCGGAACGGGACAGCGCCAGGAGGTGAACCAGCTGCGCTGTTCCCAGCGATACAACGTCCGTTTGAAACCCACTGTGGCACCGTGGGCCGCGACAACGGCATGGGGGCTAAGGATACTTCCTCACGGCCCCTCACAGACTGGAGGGGAACCCTGCGGCGCTTGGAATACCCGGCGTCCGTGGAGTTATGACAGCCGCGCCAGCGGAGACGAGACCTGCTGTTCTCTGCCAGCATAGCTGTTTTATGTTCCAATCTTTGCAGCTGTATTATGTCCCGGCATAGCAATGTGCCTCATTCCATGGTGCAGCTGCATTGGATTGTACTGTACATATCATCAATGAATCGGAAGGAAGTGGAACCAATGCAAGATTCCAATTCCAATAACAGCAAAGGTGGTGCTTCCACTCCCCCATCCACACATGGGACAGCAGATCGCAGAACTCCCTCCAATGTGGACTGGACTTATCGCCGTGGTGATCTTTACCTGGCAGACCTTGACCCCTGCATTGGCTCTGAGCAAGGAGGCACACGTCCAGTGGTCGTGCTTCAGAACAACACTGGAAATTTGTTCTGCCCTACCATCATCGTAGCGCCCATCACTTCACGGCTGGCCAAGCACCGGGGCTCGCCTGTCCATTACTTTGTAACAGGCACAGGTGCTTTGCATGGCCCATCTATTGTTCTGTTGGAGCAGATCAAGACCATTGATAAATGCAGAATTCGCAAATATCTCGGTAAACTGAGCCAATCGCAAATGGCTGAGATTGATGAGATGCTGGAAACCAGTTTGGGACTGTATGTACCAGAGAAACTGGAAAGACCCTGACCAGGTGACATCATGGCGTAAAAAACGATACTTTGTTAAGATATAGCACACAGGAGGTGCGCTTATGAGTAATCCAATCAATACAAACCGTTGCCTGTTCGTATCCGCGCAAGAGGTCTGCGAAGTACTGGGCATATCCAGAGCATACGCCTATCGTATTATCAAGGAACTCAATGATGAACTGAGCCAGAAGGGCTATCTGACCATTCATGGAAAGACCAATCGAAAATACTTTTACCAGAAAATCTATGGAAAGGATGCTTCCAATGAGTAAGCAGAACACGGATCTTTTCAAAAGCAGTATTCACAAATGCCCCGATGGAAAATACCGTGTGGATTACAGCTATCGTTCTCCCGATGGGGTACGTCACCGCACATGCAAACGCGGTTTCAAATTACAACGGGATGCCGTCAAGTGGCAGCGGGATGAACTGCCCAAAGTAGTCCAGCAACTTGGGCAGGAAAAGACCCTGGACGAGAACCTGACCATGGTCGATCTGATTGCCGAGTACATGGAATTCACAAGACTCCGCAGACGCGCAAGCACCGTAGAAATGAAGGCCAACATCATAGAAACAAAGATTGTTCCCTACTTCGGCCATCGGAAGGTATTCGATATCAGCCGGAATGACATTCGGGAATGGCAGGACAGGCTGTTGTCCATGACCAAGGCCAGCGGCAAGTCATATTCAACCACATATCTGCGGGCCATCAACAATCAGCTTTCGGCCATTCTCAACTATGCTGTTACCTACCACAATCTCCCCTCCAATCCGGTACTGCAAATCGAGCGCATTGGAACGAAACAGGCTGAACAGGAACGCGAGTTCTGGACGCTGGAGGAATATTCGCAGTTTTCCGCCGCCATTCAGGATAAGCCCCAATACTATTACGCCTTCCAGGTGCTTTTCTGGTGCGGTCTGAGAATGGGCGAACTTCAGGCCCTCACGAAAAAAGACGTTGATCTGGAAAACGGAATTTTGAATGTCCGAAACAGCTATTCCAAGGAGGAGCAGGCCAACGGCAAGACCAAAACCAGAAACAGTGTCCGTCTCGTACATATGCCGCAAGAACTGACGGAGGAAATCAGGGAATACATGGACACGCTTTATGAGCCTGACGATGATGACAGAATTTTTCCTCTGTCAAAATCCGAACTCCACAGAGCCATGACCTATGGCTCCAGCAAGGCCGGTGTCAAACGCATTACCATCCATGGATTACGCCATTCTCATATCAGCCTTCTGATGAACTATATCAGCTGTGCATCGGTCATGGATATTGCAAAGCGGGCCGGGCATAAATCCCCTGATATTACCATGATCTATTCCCATCGGTATGCCAATAAAGATGAAATCATTGCCCGGCAGCTGGATGATATGATGAGAGGAGGCAGGGAGTTTGTCGGTGAAAAATAGAGATCCCAAAGGGCATTGGCGCTGTAAAACCGTAGCCTTCCGGGTTTCTCCCGAGGAGGGCCAGCGGCTCGATATGCAGGTCAAAACCTCGGGGATGTTGAAGCAGGACTTTATTATCAAGCGGCTTCTGAATGACGAGATCACCGTCCGCCCCAACGTTCGGATTCAAAAATATCTGGCGGAGTATCTCACAGAGATGACCGCTGAACTGAAGCGGCTGGAAACGGTCAGTGAGAGCAGTTACATTCTGGAGAATATCCGCTATCTGCTGGAACTGATTGACAGACTCTCTCCCAGATAGAAAAAAGTGCTCTGCCTACCAAAACGGAGGCAGAGCACTTCTATTGTAACAATTATTTGGCAATAGCAATGGCAACACCTTCTGAACCGTAGTGTTGTCATAGTGTTGTCAAAACACCATCCAATTTACCAAAACCACTGTATTTTCAATGCTTTTCGGGTTTTGAAAATTATTCCCACTCTATTGTGGCGGGCGGTTTGCTGGTGATATCATAACAAATCCGGTTGATATTCGGGACCTCATTGACGATGCGCACCGACACACGGTCCAGCACATCATAGGGAATCCGTGCCCAGTCGGCGGTCATAAAGTCCGACGTTGTCACAGCGCGGAGGGCTAAGGTATAGTCATACGTCCGGCCATCACCCATGACGCCGACACTGCGGGTATTGGTCAGCACCGCAAAGTACTGGTTGATACTCCGATCCAAACCTGCATTGGCAATTTCCTCCCGGTAGATGGCGTCGGCATCCCGCAGAATATCAGCCTTCTCCTTTGTGATGTCGCCAATGATGCGGATGGCCAGACCGGGCCCAGGGAACGGTTGCCGCATGACCAGATACTCCGGCAGCCCCAGTTCGCGGCCCAGCTGACGGACTTCGTCCTTAAACAGCATTCGCAGGGGTTCGATGATCTCCTTGAAGTCCACATAATCCGGCAGACCTCCCACATTGTGGTGGCTCTTAATGACGGCAGCATCACCGGCGCCGGACTCAATCACGTCGGGATAGATGGTACCCTGGACCAGGAAGTCCACACGGCCGATCTTCTTTGCCTCTTCCTCAAAGACACGGATAAACTCTTCCCCGATGATTTTGCGCTTGCTCTCCGGCTCTACCACACCGGCCAGCTTCTCCAGGAACCGGGCCTCGGCATCCACACGAACGAAATTCAGGTCCCACTTGGAGAATGCAGCCTCCACCTCGTCGCCCTCATTTTTCCGCATAAGGCCATGGTCCACAAAGACACAGGTCAGCTGGCTGCCCACAGCCTCGGCTAACAGAGCCGCCGCCACAGAGGAATCGACGCCGCCGGACAGGGCCAGCAGCACCTTACCGCTGCCCACCTTCTCCCGAATCTGGGCAATGGCCGTCTTGCAGTAATCGCCCATGGTCCACTCGCCCTTGGCGCCGCAGACCTCATAGAGGAAGTTCCGGATCATATCGGTGCCGTGCTCCGTATGGTTGACCTCCGGATGGAACTGGACGCCATAGAACCCCCGGGTCTCGTCGCAGATAGCCACATTGGGGCAGGCGTCGGAATGGGCCACCAGCTGGAAGCCCTCGGGCACCTTTTCCATATAGTCTCCATGGCTCATCCAGGACACGCCCTGCTTGGGCAGACCCTTGAACAGGCGACAATCGGTATTGTAATACGTCTCGGTCTTGCCGTACTCTCTGGCAGAATCGTCGGTGGCGGCGGTGACACGGCCGCCCAAGTTATGGGCGATCAGCTGGCAGCCGTAACAGATACCCAGGACCGGTACACCCAGTTCAAAAATAGCCGGGTCCACCTGGGGGGATTTTTCATCATAGACGCTGTTGGGGCCGCCGGTAAAGATGATGCCCATGGGGTCAAACGCGCGAATGTCCTCCAGAGACATGGTATAGGGCTTGACCTCGCAATACACGTTGCATTCACGGACGCGGCGGGCAATCAGCTGATTGTACTGACCGCCGAAGTCCAGAACCAGAATCGATTGTTTCGACAAACTATATTCTCTCCTTTTGTCAGACTAGGGGACTTTGCAGCCTCCCCACTCCACAACTGTAAATCCTTCTCTTTGGAACGGTTCCAACGTTTGGGACGGCACTTCCACCGGCTCCTCCACCGGTTTCCAGGCCAGAAATACCCTTAGAATGCTGTCTGGCTCCGGTGTGATGGTCAGACGGGCATGGTCGGTGTAGGCCTCCGTCTGAAATGCCATCAAATTATAGGCGTTGCCTTCCATCTGCGGCAGCCAATAGATCAGAAACTCGTTGGCCTCCCGTTCCGTAAGCCCCAGTTCCGCCAGTGCCTGCTCCAAAAAGTCCGCCGTATCGGCGCCCGCCACGCAGAAGCCCTCGGAAAAGTCATACTCCGTTTCCGTAACGCCTTCCCAGAACAGACAGTAATACATTCTGCCCGTTTCCGGGTCGATCAGGGTCCCGTCTGGTTTGGCATGGATGTTCCACCCAGCTTCATAGGCTGGATAGGTGGCGGTCAACGGTCCGTCATGGTCCAGTTCCACCGTGACATCGGTCTCCTGTTCCGGATAAAGGTAGAGGACCGGTTTTGCACTGACCGCCTCCTCTTCCTGTGGCGTGCAGGCCGTAACCGTCAGCAGCACCAGCAGGGCCATCAGACAGCTGTTCCATTTCATAGCAGCATACCTCCTTTTGTTGGGGTTCTACCAATAGAAACGGAACTTTGGGCGGTTGGGTTGCAGTTTTCGGGGCGCTTACTCCTCGCGGAAGATGATGCCGTTCTCGTCGGCGCGCTCAATGATGGCCAGGGACTTCAGATTGATGCCGGCGGCACGGAGCCGGTCTCCGCCGCCCTGGAAGCCCTTCTCCACGGCGCATCCGACGCCCACCAACGTGGCGCCGGCGTTTTTGACAATGTCGCACAGACCACGGACAGCTTCGCCATTGGCCATAAAGTCATCGATGATCAGGACATGGTCCGTGGGCTTCATCCACTCATTGCTGACCAGCAGCGTGACTTTCTTCTTATATGTATAGGAGAAGATATCACTCTGATACAGACCGCCCTCGATATTGTCGCTCTTGGCCTTCTTGGCGAACACCATGGGCAGACCCCAGCGATGGGCGCAAATGGTGGCCAATGCAATGCCGCTGGCTTCTGCCGTCAGAATCAGCGACACCTGGCGCAGATCAAAATGATGGGCAAATTCGTCGGCGATATCCTGCATCAGCTTTGTGTCGATCCGATGGTTCAAAAATCCGTCTACCTTGATGATGTTGCCGGGCAGAACCTTGCCCTCTTTGAGAATGCGCTCCTTGAGTTGCTGCATAGTGTGATATGCCCCTTTCCTGTTATTCAAAACATAAATGGTCCTAGATGCCGCCATTTTATACTATTCTTTATTATTCCCTATTTTCTGATTTTTTCAACTGTAAAGGATGATAAACTTTCCATGTAAAATTTGTCGATATTCGTAGGTTCTACCCACACCGGGGCAGCCGCCCGGACGCACCGCCGGAATCGGCTAGAAAAGGGATGCCGCATACGACGGCATCCCTCTTTGCATTATCCCTCCAGAGCCGTGTCCAGCAGCCCGGCATAGACAGACTCCGGCTGTACGCCCACGGTCTGCTCCAAAATACGGCCGTCCTGAAACACCATCACCGTGGGAATGCTCATGATGTTGAACCGCTGGGCCAAGCCCGGGTTCTCATCGATATCCACCTTGGCGACGGTGGCTTTCCCGTCGTATTTCCCGGCCAGTCCCTCCAGCACCGGAGCCACCATCTTGCAGGGGCCACACCAGGTGGCCCAAAAATCCACCAGCGTCACACCATGCTCAATGGTGTCATCAAAATTCTGTTGGTTCAGATGCAAAATTGCCATACTCACTGTACTCCTTCCGTCGAGGCCGTCAGCCACCGGTCCGCCGACAGCGCCGCGATATTGCCCTCACCGGCAGCCTTTGCCACCTGATACGGCTTTCCGACACAGTCTCCGGCCGCAAAGACGCCGGGCACCGACGTAGCCATAGCGGCATCGACGCCGATGTGGCCGTCGTGCATCTCCAGACCCGGCAGCAGACTATCGGCCACCACGCTGTCCCGCAGGAGGAATACCCCCTCCACCGCGTAGAGGGAGCCGTCGGCCTCCAGCCCGGTGACCCGGTCGCCGTCGCCCTGGATGGCGTAGCGGGCCGCCTGATGGTATTCCAGGGCGTCATCCCACCGGTCCGGTTTGGGACCCCTGCCAAAGTACAGGACCTTGCAGCCGATTCCGGCCAGGAAGGCGGCCTCCTCCGGCGCTTCCGCGCCGAAGCCCAGGACCGCCACCGTCTTCTGGCGGTACAGCATACCGTCGCAGGTGGCGCAATAGCTGAGTCCCCGGCCCAGATACGTCTGCTCGCCGGGCAGGCCCCGCTGGGGCATATGACCCATGGCCAGAATCAGCGCTCTGCCCTCGTAGACCTCCGACCCGGCGGCACAGAGGAACCGGTCTCCCAGGGCCATGATCTGCACCACTTTACTCTCCACCCGCTCAATACCGGCCACGTCCAGCTGGGCCGTCATGACTTCCAGCATGGTCTGGCCCGTCACGTCGGGCATGCCGGGATAGTTGCTGACCCGTTCGGCCCGGGCCAGCGGGTTGCTCTCAATGGGGTTGCTGAGGACCAGGGGGGTCCTGCCGCGGCTGTGGGCCGTCAGCGCCGCGGAGACGCCGGCGGGACCGCCGCCAATGATCAAAATATCGTACATAAAGCCTCCAATTCCCGATGGGTCAGCCCACCGTTCCTTCCTGACGGGGCTTGCGCCGTCCTTCCAGTGTCCAGGCTACGGCGAATCCCATAATGCTGCAAACGGCGCAGGCCGCAATCACAGCAGGGTCGCCGTACTTCGTAGGTATGATTGCCACGGTGGAGGCCACGACAAAGCCCACCACCACGTGGAACGCCAACCGGTAATAGTTGGCAAAGATGTAATTGACCAGCCGGCTCAGCAGCACCACCGTGGCCAGCGCGCCGACAAAAATCGGCAGGACCACACCCATGTCAAAGGCGGCAATACCGGCGGTCATGGGCTCAAAGAGCCCCAGAAAAATCAGGGTGGACGAAGAGCTCATGCCAGGCACCACCACGCTCAATCCCCACAGGACGCCGCAGAAGGTGAACCACAGAAGATTGGGCTGGATGTGAAAGGTCGTGCCCCGCTCCAGTATATTGAAAAACAGCAGCATCACAACAGCACTGACCGCCAGTGACGTCCATCCGCCCCGGCCATGGCCCCGTTTGCCCGCTTCCCGCCAGAGACTGGGGAAAGACCCGGCGATGAGGCCGATGAACAGCCAGATAGCCACGGCGGCATTGGCCGCAAACAGGACGTTGACCAGTTTCGCAAAAGCAAAGAAGCCGATCATCCAGCCGATGCCCGCCGGAAACAGCTGGGGAAACACCCGCATAAAGTTGCCGATGGGATGGGCAAAAAAGGACATCATAGGCTGATAGATGCCGAAGAGCACACACAAAACACCGCCGCTGATACCCGGCAGAATGGCGCCGCTGCCCACCAGGATCCCCTGGACCATACGCAGGAGCCATCGACCCGGCGGCATGGCAAAAAACAATTTACGAAATAACAATTTGATCGTTACCTTTCTCGCTACAGATCGCGTTAGAGTTCTGTAGTTGAGTATATCATATTTTACTGCTTTGGAAAAGAGTACGGCGGGAATTTCTTAAAAAAACCAGTGCTTCACGAACGCAACTGCATCTTGCCCGACGGTGGAAAATCGGGTATACTGGTCCATGACACGCAGACAAATCTTAATGAGGTGATTCCTTGTTCTCCTATTTGAACCGCGGCGGCGCGTTTTACCGCAATGTGGCAAAGCTGGCCCTGCCCATCGTCCTGCAAAACCTGTGCACCACCCTGCTGGGTCTGGTGGATACCTTCATGGTGGGCGCGTTGGGAGAAGCGCCCCTGGCAGCGGTGCTGGTGGCCAACATCCCGGTGTTTATCATTCAGCTGATTATCTTCGGATTGCAGAGCGGCTCGTCGGTACTGATCAGCCAGTTCTGGGGCAAAGGGGATACAGACTCCATCAACCGGGTCATGGGTCTGGGCGCCTATGTGGCCGGGGCCATTTCCCTGCTGTTCGCGTCGGTGATGTTTTTCTTTCCGGTGCAGCTCATGGGATTGCTGGCCGACAACGCCGAACTGGTGCCCCTGGCGGCCCAATACGCCCGTATCGTGGGCTTCTCCTATATTTTCAACAGTCTGACGGGCATTTATGTGGGCGCCCACCGGGCCATGGAGAACCCCAAGCTGGGCACCATCGTCTTTGCCTGTTCCATGGCGGCCAACACCTTCCTCAACTGGGTGTTTATCTTCGGCAACCTGGGCGCACCGGCCATGGGCGTGCGGGGCGCAGCTTTCGCCACGCTGCTGTCCCGGATTCTGGAATTTATCATTATGATCAGCTACGCCCTGACCAACCGGCGGTTCCGCATGAAACCGGCGCTGATGGTGCGGCCCGGCAAGGTATTGATTCAGAAATTCCTCCGTTACTCCGGCCCCGTGGTCCTCAACGAAACCCTGTGGGGCGTCGGCGCGTCCATGTACAAGGTGGTCATGGGCCATATGGAGGGCTCCACGGAGATTCTGGCGGCCCGGGCCCTGGCGGGCAACGTGGAGGACCTTTGCACCGTCATCGTCTTTGCCATTGCCGGTACCACGGCCATTATCATCGGCCGGGAAATCGGTGCGGGACGGCGGGACTCAGTCTATGAAATCGGCGCCACCCTGGACACCCTGGGCTTTTTCTGCGGCCTTGTCATCGGCTTGCCCATGGTGGCCTGTGCCTGGCTGGTGTTCCCGGACCTGCTGTACCCTTTCTTCCACCTGTCCCCCGCTGCCGGACGCATCACAACGATGATGCTGACGTTCATCGGTTCCCTGCTGGCCTTGCGATCCTTTGAGACCGTAAATATTGTCGGCGTTCTCCGAGGCGGCGGCGATGTACGGACGGCCACAGTCATCGATCTGATTCCCATGTGGTGCGTGTCCATTCCCCTGTCGGCCCTCTTCGGTCTGGTGCTGGAATGGGGCATCTTCTGGGTCTATGTGGGCATGGTCAGCGAATATTTCATCAAATTTACCGTGGGCCTCATCCGGCTGCGGTCCGGCCGCTGGATTCGGGATGTAACGCGTCTTTCCGAACCGTAACTTCCATCCTAATGCGCAACAGGGCGTGCTGCCACCGGCAGCGCGCCCTGTTTTGATCGGATTCAAACAATATTGTGCAGCGCCGCGCCCCGAACCTCGTCGGCGGCCCGACGCAAATCAGCCACGGTGCAGCCGTCCAGGATTTTGCCGTAGAACTGCTCCACCAGTGCTGTAAAGGGGTGATCCATTGGCAGTTGGGACACCTCAGCCAGGACTTTGCGGCAGGCATCTGCCGTCTTCTCCCAGCCCGCCTCCTGCACATAGCGCCGCACACCGGCGGCAGCGCCCACAGCCATATAGGCAGGCATCACGTCCATGTCCACAGCCAGCTTGGCCGCACCCACCAGACGGTCCTCCGGCGACAGCTTCCGGCCCGGATCGCCGCCCACTCTGGCGCAGGTATCGCCCAAGGCCCGATTGGTAAACCGCCGCAGCAGGTCCATCTTGTGGAGCATCAGCTGATCCATGGGGACCGCATACCGCTTGGACAGGGCCATCAGACTTTCCTCCATGGCCCCCTCCGTGAGAATGCGGATGTCCGGGTTGTCGATGGCCTGCCAGATGTAGGGCAGTCCCAGCAGATCGCCCAAATAGGCGCAGGTGGCATGCCCCATGTTGTGGAGGTACAGCTTGCGCTTGATGTAGAAATCAAAGGGCGCGAAGGGCACCATGCCCGGCAGCTCCGGCGGCTGTCCTTTGAAGGCGGCCCCGTCCACCGGCAGATAGCCATAGCGCTCCACACAAACCCGCAGCGGGTCTCCGTCCTTCATCTCCTCGGTCTGCACCGGCACCATGCGGCCGATGGATGCCTCCACCAAGCCCACAGTCTCGTCGAATTTCCGGCACTCCTCCTCCGTCAGCTGTTCCTTGAGCATCCGCTCCAGAATCCGGTTGGCGTCCATGAGGTTTTCACAGATGATGATATTCAACGGCATATCGGTACGCTGCCAGCGTTTGCGCAGACCCGCCACGATATTCCCCACAATAAATTTAAGGATTCTCGCGCCCACGGCCGTAGCCATGATATCACAGGCGGCGATGGCCTCGGCGGCGGCTTCCTGGTCGTTGCCGTTGACCGCCGTCACCGGCGACACCATCACATCCTCATAGCCCTGGCTGGACACGTAGCGGACAGGGTAAGCACCCCGCTTCTGCAAGCCCTCCACCACCGGCTCGGCCACATCGATAAATGTGACGGCGCAGCCAGCCTGGCTGAACAACGCACCAATAAATCCGCGGCCGATATTGCCGCCGCCGTACATAACCGCCTGTTTCATTCCGCATTCCCTCCGTACTGCTCATACAGTTTCATGACCTCTTCCACCGTGCCAACACCATCGGACGCGCCGGGACGGCTCAGAGACGCCGCCGCCGTACAAGCGGCCAGCTTCAGTGCCGCATCCAACGCCATGCCCGTCTCCGCACCGTAGAGGATACCGGCGCAGAAGGCGTCGCCCGCGCCCACAGTACCCTGAATGTAGCCCTTGGGCAGCGTCAGGCTGGGAACCCGGTGGAACGTTCCCGCCGCGTCCAGGGCGCAGCCCATCTCCGGACAGTGGATGACGGCCCAGGTGGACACGCCCAGGTCGAAAAGCGCCCGCAAGGCGGTTTCCATGTGCTCCGGGTGGAGCGTTCCGGCATCGTCCCGCAGCACCACGCCGGTGGTCTGCTGGGCTTCCAGCTCATTGATGATGCAGTAGTCGGTGTACCGCAGAGCCGGGGTCACCAGACGACGGAACCGGTCACCGGCCTCGCTGACCACGTCAATGGACGTCTTGAACCCCCGCTGCTGGGCTTCGTGGAGCAGTCGCGCCATGGCGGTGCCGTACTCCGGGTCCTCCCGATCCAGGGCAGGCAGCAGCAGAATGTAGCCGATGTGGAACAAATTCACGTCCAGCTTGTCCCAGTCGATGTACGTCTCGTCATACTGGGCGTTGGCACCGGCGTACTGGAAGAAGGTCCGTTCCTTCGTCTGGTTGTTGCTCATAACCGCCGTAAAGGAGGTCCGTCCCGTGCGGCGAATCATGGACAGGTCGATGTTCTTGTATTTGCCGAACTCCTCCATGACCAGCTCCCCCTCTGGGTCATATCCCACGGCACCGGACGCCACCAGATGGAGCGTCGGGTCCAGCCGGGCCAGGTCCACCACCGTGTTGCAGACCGCGCCGCCGGTGGTATGACAGATGCCCTCGGTGATGTGGGTCAACTCACTCTGCCGGGGCCACGTCTCGATGGGATAGGTGATGTCCACCAGAATGTTTCCCGCGCAGCAGATGCCCTTCTTCACATTGACTCACCCTTTCCAGCGGAACCGCTGGCTTCGGTACCGCCATTTATAAATTCATTTTAATAAATAATGCCATTTTTTCTGTGCAAACTCATTGTACCATAGGAACTCGCGGAGTTCAACGGAGCATTTTGCACACATTTACAAGTTGATTTTAAGAATTCAGCACAATTGCCTCGTCTCCGTCGGTGGACAAGCCGCCGCACCGGCACAAAACGGCCTCCTCCAAAAAGGCGTCCATGGCCAGCGTCACACCGCCTTTGACAAAGGCCCGGTCGCCAAAAGCGGTCAATTCCACCGCTACCGTGTGGCCGTGGGGCGGATAGGGTGTCCGCCGGACCTGCTCCCGGATGGCGTCGGCAAAGCCCGCCTGAAAGGCCATGGGACCGGACAGGACAATGATTTCCGGGCTGATGGTATTGATGATATTCCGCAGCGCCATGGCCACATAGGCCGCTGCTTCCTCCACCGTCCGGCGGCAGATGGGTTCCCCCTGCTGCGCCAGATCAAAGACCTGTTCCAGCGTCAGATGGGGGCCTTGGGACGCGGCCCGGGGGTCCAGCGTCATGCGCCACCGCTTCCGGACCAGCTCCACCAGCACGTCGCCGGAGACCACGGTCTCCAGACAGCCGTACCCGCCGCAGGCGCAGGGCGCGCCGCCGGTGACCACGGTGGTGTGGCCGATTTCTCCGGCGCCGTCGCAGAAGCCCCGCAGAACCCGGCCGCCGTACACGCAGCCGCCGCCGATGCCCCGGGTGAAGAGCCCCAGCATATAGGACGTCTCCCGTCCGGCGGAAACGCCGTAGAGCGATTCGGCCAGGGCCGCCGCGTTGGTCTCCCGGTCACAGCAGACGGGCATCTTCAGCCGCCGGGAGAGGATCTCGCAGATGGGCACATTCTTCCACAGGGGCATATTGGGGGGACTGCGCAGAACACCGGCCTTGGAATCCAACGGCCCCGGCAGGGCCATCCCCATACCCAGGACCCGCTCCAGGGGCACCCGCTGATCGGCCAGCAGCGCCCGAATCACGGTTTCCAGCTCCTGCAAGGTCTCCTCCACGCCCCGCTGGGCGTCGAAGTCCATGACCCGTACCGCTTGGATATTCCCTCGGAAATCGGCCAGGCCCACCACCAGACTACAGTTGTTCATCTCCACGCCGAGACTGTAAAAGGCGCAGGGGTTGACATCCACCATGACGGCCCGCCGTCCCAGCGCCCCGGTGCTGTCGTGGCCCGCCTGACACAGAATCCCGGCTTCCACCAGACCGTTGGACAGATTGGTGACCGTGGCCACGGTCAGTCCCAGCTGTTCGGCCAGGGCCGTCCGGGAGATGGGGCCCCGGCGCTGTACCGTCCGGACCACCTGCATCAGATTAAAGCGTTTCATCACGCCGCTGTTGATTTTGCGCATGAGGTGTTACCTGCCTTCCTGCCGTTCCAGTTGGTTCCATGATAGCATGGACTGGTCTCCGTGGCAACGGTTGTCCTATTGCTGCAAGTAGGCGTCCACCTCATGCTGGAGAATTTTCATCTCGCTGTCCACCACATTGTCGGCATCCAGCAGGGTGTTGATTTTGCTGTTGGCCAGGGACATGGCCTGCTCGTACTTCTTGAACTGCGGCTCGATGCAGCCTTCTTCAATGACACGGCTCAGCAGCGCGCCGCTGATGACGCGGTCGCCTTCGTCCATATCCTCCTGCAAAATGGCCTCCACCTGCCGGGAGCCGGTGACGGATTTCAGCACCGACGCCCCCTGAGACTGGCGGAAAATCTCCGTCTGGATGGTGGGATCACAGGTCAGCAGCTTCAAAAACTCCCAGGCCAGCTGTGTCTGGCGGGTGTTGGCGCTGATGCCCATGAGCAGCGTATCCACTTGGGAAATGTTGTCTCCCTGGCTACCGGCGGGCATGGTGATGCAGTCCCACTGGAAATTGCTGTAGCGCTTGATCTTGTAGGGATACGTCTTATAGGTCCGATACTCGGCAAAGGTCAGGGGCATAAAGGCCACCTTACCGGCATTGAAGTCCTCCTGGGTCACGGTCTGGCCCTGGTACAGCTCCTGAAGCTGCGCGATGAATTTCACCGCCTGGACCGTCTTTTCGTCACCGAAATAGCTCTGGGTCCCCCCCTGGTTGAACAGGTCGGCGCCGTTGCTGTGGGCCGCCTCCAGCCAGCCGTAGTTGTAGGTTCCAAACTGGTCCAGAATGCCGTCGCCGTTGATATCCTGGGTGACCTGGCGGCAGATTTTATAGAATTCCTCCCACGTCCAGTTTTCGTCCGGGACCGTGATGCCCTCCTTGTTCAGCAACGTCTGGTTGACGAACATAAGGGTGGGCACCGTCTCGTAGGGCAGGGCATACTGGGTCCCGCCGTACTGGCCCGACACAAAGGCGCTGGTAAAGTAGGCGCTTTCGTCAAAGGTGTCATCCGCCGCCATCAGCGGTCCCAGGTCCTTTAGAATGCCCATGGAGGTAAACTGGTGAAAATCGGAGCCCAGGACCATAAACACGTCGGGCGTCTCGTTGCGCAGGAGTTTCCGGGAAAACCACTCGGAATAATCGTCCTTGTCCACGCCGCTGTAGTAGTGGATGCGGACGCCGGGATGGGCCGCTTCAAAGGTCTCAATGGCCTGGTCGATGATGGTAAAGCTGTTGGCGTTGGCCACGTCCCAATAGCTGCCGGTGAACATGCCGAATTCCAGCACCACTTCCCGTTCCCCACTGGCGTAGGCGGCGCCGCCGGCCACGGCGGCCAGCACCGCCGTCCCCAGCAGCACACCGATCCATTTTCGTTTCATCCGCTTCCCCCTCAGTCCAGATTCCGCTGGGACGCATGGCTCTGGACAGCCCAGATGGCCAGTTGGGTCCGGTCCCGCAGCTCCAGCTTGTTGAGGATGGAGCTGAGATAGTTGCGCACCGTACCGTCAGACAGGCGCATGACCTCGGCAATCTCCTTGTTGGTGGCGCCCCGCTCCACCTGGGCGATGATCTTCCATTCGGTTTTCGTCAGTTCCTCCACGGCCCGGGTCCCCACTGGGATGGTGTAGTCGGCCTGGGCCATATGGGAAAAGAACTTTAAGACCTTGGTGGCAATATCCGGGTTGATCATTGCCCGGCCGCTGTGGACCACCTTGATGGCGTTTTCCAGCTCGTCCATGGAAACGCCCTTGAGCAGGTAGCCGCTGGCGCCGTATTTCAGAGCATTGAACACATACTCATCGTCGTCAAAGGTGGTCAGAATGACAATTTTAATTTCCGGATATGTCTCCTTGATAAGCTTGGTACACTGAACGCCGTCCATTTTGGGCATACGGATATCCATAAGGATGACGTCGGGCCGCTGCTGCCGGACGCACTGCATGACCTCCTGGCCGTCGGCGGCCACGCCGATGACCTGTAAATCCGGCTTGCTGTTGAGAACGATTTCCAGGCTCTGGCGGATCAGCTCCTGGTCGTCGGCGATGAGAATTTTAATCATACGTTTCACTCCATCGGATGGGGATGCGGGCTGTGACGGTGAATCCATCCGAACCGTCAAAGGTCACAGTCCCCTGCAACATTTCAATCCGTTCTTTCATGTGCCGTGTGCCGAAGCCCTTTTTGATCTCCGCCGCACCCACGCCGTTGTCGTGGATCACCAGCAGCACTTCCTGTTCCCGGCGGCTGAGGGTAATCCAGATTTCCTTGGCATGGCCATGGCGGACGGCGTTGGTGATGCCCTCCTGAATGACGCGATAAATGGCGTTTTCCTCGTCGGCGTCAAACTGCAGCCGTTCCTGATCGGTCTGGAAGTGAATCTGCACATCGGAAATCTGGCTCATGGCCTGGACCATTTCCTCAATCGCCTGCCGGAGATTCAGCCGCTCCAGGGCGTCGGGCCGCAGCTCATTGACCGACCGGCGCACATCCTTGATGCCCTCGCGGCTGACTTTGGACAGCAGCTCCAGCTGCTTTTTCGTCTGCTCCGGCGACACCTCCACCAAGGCCAGACAGGCATCCAGGCCCGCGGCAATGCCAGTGAGCGTGTGACCCAGCGTATCGTGAATCTCCCGGGCCAGCCGGTTGCGTTCCCGGGTCTGGGCCATGCGCTCGGACATATCGGCATATTGGAGCAGCTGCTGGTTGGCCGATTGCAGCTCTTCATAGAGCTGGTTGACCTTCTCAATGGTGCCCCGCTGCCAGTCGATTACGCAGATGCAATAGGCCACAAACAGGACAATATTCAGCGACGTCAACACATTATTGATACTGAACAGGTACTGCTGGACGTCGGCCGTATAGTATTGGATATAGTCCGACACCCGATACAGCGGCAGATAGATGGACAGCAGATTGTAATCGGCCAGCAGATAGCCGCAGATGGCCAATGCCGCCACCAGCAGCTTGGCCTTGCCGTCACGGACGTTGGCCACCACATTGGCAAAGACCAGCAGCACTACGCCGTTATAGTTGAAGTCCAGGCGGTAGATCAGCAGAGCGCAGACCACCACATCCAGCGCCAGTGTCACCGCCGTCCACGGTCCCTGATGGTGCTCCAGCCACAGAATCCGGGCCACAAAGGTCGCCGCCAGAACCCCCATAAGCACCATGCAGAACAGCAGGTCCTCCCTGGGGTCCGCCGGAATAGTCACCACAGTATCCAGAAACGTGCGGGCATTGTATTGGGCGCAGATGCGCTGGGTGGTGTCGTATACGAAAAAGCAGATGGCAAAGACGGCGACGCAGTTCAGGGCCAGCATGGCCCCCTGGAGCGTCCAAATGCGCCGCTGGTTGCTCTCATTCCCATTCGTTGATCTCATAATACTCCAAATTATCCTCTGTGATAAGATGTGGTTCAATGCTGATGTACGGTTCCACGGTCTGGCCGTCCAGATAGGCGTAGGCCGTCTCCGCTGCCACCCGGCCAATGGTGCCGGGGCTCTGGGTACTGGTGCCGGAAACGTATCCCAGCTCCAGCATGGCCTTGAAGTCCGGAGAACCGTCGATGCCGTAGATCAGAACGCCTTCATCCTCCAGCCGGTTCTGCTGCAACGCGGCCAGCGCGCCCAATGCCGACGGGTCATTGCCGCCCAGAATCACCTCAAAGTCAAACTGCCCGCCCTCCTGTGCAATTATCTCATTGACCACATCCGCGGAGATTTCAAACTCACCGGCAGACGTCTCCACATATTGGACCCGGAAGTTGGGATTGTCGCCGATGGTGTCGACGAACCCCTGAATACGGTTGACAATGGACATCTGCACCGGATTTCCCAAAACCAGAATATCCCCCTCGGTAATCTGCGTCATCATTTCCCGGGCGCAGAAGACGCCGGCCTGATAGTTGTCGGTTTCCACCACCGACACCACATACTCTGTATCCTGCACCACCGTGTCCACGTTGATGACCACCACGCCCGCCTCCCGGCAGGCCTCCAGGGCCGGTTTTACCTCAATCCAGTCCGCCGGATTGAGAAACAGCACGGAGATGCCCTCGTCGATCATCTCGAGAATCTGTTCATTCTGCTTCTGCTGATCCTGGCAGGGGTCCCGGACGATGAGAATGTCGCCGTTGCTCTCCACAACGCTTTCAATGGCGTTGTGGAGCACGTCAAAATAGGGGTTGTTCCGCGTCATATAGGTTGCCCCGAATATCCGGGGATCGTTTTGAGCGGACAGCTCCGCCGTCAGGCTGCACCCTGTCAGCGGTAACAGTGCCAGCACCAGGGCGGTCCATTTCCAGAATTGCTTCATGCCGTTTGTCTCCATATGCGAATATAGGGCAAAAGCCCCTCCCGCACCGGGCGGGAGAGACTGTTGCTCCATGGAAGTCGTTATCTGCCGGCCTTCTTGTTCCGCAGGAAGTCCACATAGACCGCCAGCAGAATGACAAGGCCCTTGACGATGTATTGCCAGTTGGAATCGACGCCCAACAGGTTCAGGCCGTTGTTCAGGACACCGATGATAAGAACACCGATGAGGGTACCGCCCAGGCGGCCGGAACCACCGCTCATGGACGTACCGCCGACGACGACCGCGGCAATGGCGTCCATTTCAGCGCCGTCACCGGCTGTGGGCTGACCGGAGTACAGGCGGGAGGCCACCACCATACCGGCGATACCTGCCATAATACCAGTATAAGTATACACCAAGAACTTGACTTTTTCCACATTGATGCCGGAGAATTTTGCTGCCTGGGCGTTGCCGCCGACAGCGTAAATATGACGGCCCAGGTGGGTACGGTTGACGATGAGCACCGCGATGACAAAGACGACCAGCATCAGAATGACGGGAACCGGAATGGGGCCGACATAACCGGCGCCGGGGAACTTGAACGCGTCGGTCATGCAGCGGATGGGGGCGCCGTTGGTGTAGACCAGGGCGATGCCCTTGGTGATGTTCATGGAAGCCAGGGTCACAATGAAGGGGGGAATCTCGGTCTTGCTGATGATCAGACCGTTAAACATACCCACCAGGCCGCCGACAACGATGCAGGCAGCAAAGCCGGCCACGGCGGCAACGGCCTGAGCGCCGGCGGTCTCGCCGCCCATGGCGGTGGTGATACCGGCGGCCACGCAGCCCGACAGGGCGATGACCGTACCAACGGACAGGTCGATGCCGCCGAGGATGATGACCATGGTCATGCCGGTGGCCAGGAACAGGTTGGAGGCGTTCTGGCGCAGAATATTGAAGATGTTCTTACCCGTCATAAAGGTGGTGCGGGTGGTGGGGAATGCCACCAGGAAAATGCACATTGCCACCAGGGCAATGATGATACCGATGTTGTCTTTCAGATATTTGACAACCGGATTCGTGCTGTTGAGTCTGTTCATGAATCCAATCCTCCTCACTTACTTGGCAGCCAGCTGCATAATCCGCTCCTGGGTTGCCTCTTCGTGGCCCAGGCAGCCGGTGACCTGGCCATCGCACATGACATAGACGCGGTCGCTCATATTGATGATCTCGGGCAGTTCCGAAGAAATCATGATAATGGACATGCCCTGCTTCACCAGTTCGTTCATAATGGCATAGATTTCCGCCTTGGCGCCCACGTCCACGCCGCGGGTGGGCTCGTCCAGAATCAGAATCTTGGGATTGGTGGCCAGCCAGCGACCGATCATAACCTTCTGCTGGTTGCCGCCGGACAGGTTGCCGATGATCTGCTCCTGCGACGGTGTCTTGGTAGCCATCATATCAATATATTTTTGCGTGATCTGCCGCTCTTTTGCGGAATTCACACCCAAATGCCGGATAAATTCACCCAATACCTCAATGGTGGCGTTGAACCGGACGCTCATGACCCGGTACAGGCCCTCCTCCTTGCGGCTCTCGGGAACCAGGGCGATGCCGTATTTCATGGCATCGATGGGCGACTTGATCTGGACCTTTTTGCCCTCCACATAAACATCGCCGCTCATATTGGGAGCCAGGCCGAAGATGGCCTTCATGGTCTCGCTGCGTCCGGCGCCCACCAGGCCTGCGAAGCCGATGATCTCGCCCTTGCGCAGTTCAAAGCTGGCGTCCTTGGACATCTTGCCGTCGGAGATGTGGTCGCACTTGAGCACCACTTCGCCGGGTTCCAGATAGTCGCGGGTGTAGTAATTGGTCAGCTCGCGGCCCACCATCAGGGCAATGAGATCGTCCTTGGTGCTCTCCTTGACCACCTTCGTGCCCACGGTCTCGCCGTCGCGCATCACCGTAACGCGGTCGCAGATCTCCTCCAGCTCGCTCATTTTATGGGAGATATAGATAATGCCGACTCCCTTTTTCGTCAGGGTGCGCATGGTTTCAAAGAGGAAGCCCACTTCCTTGTCGGAAATGGACGAGGTGGGCTCATCCATCACCAGAATCTTGGACTGGAAGGAAATCGCTTTCACAATCTCCACCATCTGCTGCTGGGCGATGGTCAGATGCTCCACCAGCATATCGGCATCGATATTCATATCGTAGGTGTCCAGGAGCTTTTGTGCCTCCTGGGACATTTTCCGGCGGTCAATGTTGAACTTGCCGCCCATTTCACGGCCGAGGAAAATATTTTCGGCCACAGTCATATAGGGGACGAGGACCAGTTCCTGATGGACGATGGACACGCCGGCAGCACGAGCCGCCACAACGCCGTCAATGTCCTTCTTCTGGCCATCGATGTAGATTTCGCCTTCTTCGGCATGGTAAATGCCGCCCAGAACCTTGATCAGCGTCGACTTGCCGGCGCCGTTTTCGCCGAGAAGCGCATGGACTTCTCCGGCTTTCAGCTGCAAGCTCACGTTTTTCAGCGCCTTGACGCCGGGGAAGGATTTGCTGATCCCTTTCATTTCCAGTAAATACTGCTCACTCATAAATCGCCACCACCTCTCGCGGATTTCGTCGAATACTACGCTTTGGAAAAGGGCTTTGCCCCGTCGTTGGGGCAAAGCCCTTGCCTATGTACGCTATACGGTCAGATGTACAGCGGCTGTCGATTATTGCCAGCCGTCGGTGCCGTAGTCGGCAACGTTGTCAGCGGTGATGAGGAAGGTCTCGATGGGGATGAACGCCTCCACTTCCTCGCCATTCAGCCAGCTGTAAGCGGTCTCAGCAATGGTCTTGCCGATGGTCATGGGGGACTGAGCGCCGGTGCCCTCCATCATGGTGCTGCCCAGCAGAGCCTTCACGTCGGGGGAACCGTCAACGCCGTAGATCATGGGGCTCAGGCCGGCGGCATCGGCAGCGGTGTAAGCGCCCAGGGCCGTGGGATCGTTGCCGCCGAAGATGGCGACGACGTCGGGGTTGGCAGTCAGCATATCGGTGGCCTTCTGGTTGGAGACCTGCTGGTTGCCCTGGCCGTCCTGCTGGCCAACGATGTTGAAGGTCACGCCGGACTCCTCAATGGCGTCCAGGAAGCCGTTGACACGGTCGGTGATGGACTGCATGGTGGGGCTGTCCAGAACCAGGATGTCGCCGCCCTCGGGAACCTTCTCAGCCAGGTCCACGCCGCAGACGTAACCGGCGTTGTAGTTATCGGAACCGGCGTAGGACACCAGATAGCTCATGTCGCCCACCTGGGTGTCAAAACCGAACATGGGGATATCGGCATCTTTCAGCATATCCAGCGCGGGAATGATGCCGTCGGCGTCAACGGGGTTGACGAACATAACTTCCACACCACGGGAGATCATATCCTCGATCTGGTCGATCTGGGTGTTGGAGTCGTTGGCAGGGTCCATGGAGATCAGGGTGTCGCCGTTGGCCTCCACAACCTCACGGATGGAGTTCTCCAGAGCCACAAAGAAGGGGTTAGTGCCGTCCATGCAGGTGTAGCCAAAGATGCGGCCGCCCTCGGAGCTGGTGTCGCCGCCCTCGGTGCTGGCGTCGGTGTTGGCAGTGTTTTCGGTGTTGGCGGTATCCTCCGTCGCGGTGTCGGCGGGGGCCTTCTCGGTGCTGCAGCCGGCAGCCATGGTGGCGATCAGTGCGGCGGCAGAAACGATGCTGATGATCTTTTTCATTTTTATTCCTCCTGACAGTAGTTTGAAACGGCGGTCGGGCCGTTCCTGCAATTTTGAATTGCACCCGCATTATATCCAACCCCGGGCCGTTGCGCACCTGTATTTTGTAATAAACCTCACATGACATTTGTCATTTTTTGTGCATATCGTGTAATGTATACAAAAACGCTTTTCTGTTTTTAGTCATATTTACAATCAATAATCCCCTGTCCGCCAACTGGTGGACAGGGGATCGCGTTCGATTATTTGGCTGCGGGATACTCGTTGCACAGCAGGCGGTAAGGCTTCTCGTCCTCCTCGATGGCCGGGAAACGGCCTGCAGGGGGATTGAACCGGTTATCGGTGTTATCGTCGTTGCACTGGCTCACCTCGCCCAGCAGCACGGGGCCGGTGCCGGGCTCCACGGAGAAGTCGTGGTACATCCGCTGCCGGACGTAGATACTCTCGCCGGGCTTGAGGCGGATTTGGGTACCGGCAGGTACATAGCGGGCATAGCCGTCGGTCTGCACCAGCACGTCGCTTTCGTAGTCGATTTCCTCATTGGGCAGGGAGTTGTAGACGCGGATGAGCACGTTGCCGCCGCCGCGGTTGATGATATCCTCGGTCTTGTACCAGTGGAAGTGGTTCAGGGCGTACTGGCCCTCCTTGAGGTACAGCAGCTTCTCGGCGTAGACCTTGGGATACCGGTCGGCCATCTGCCGGTTGCCGTTGCGGATGGTGATGAGGGAAAAGCCCACCTTGTCGAAATCCCCCTGGCCGTAATCGGTAATATCCCAGCCCAGCATACAGTCGCGGACCTCGTCATACTCGTGGCCCTTGTTCTCCCACTCCTCCGGGGTAAAATGGCAGAACGGCGGCAGATAGCAGTGGTACGTTTCGCACATGGCTTCCAGCTCTTTCAGCGCCTTGTTGATCTCGGAACGCTTCATAACGTCACAACTCCTTATGTACTTTGGGGAATCCCCCGGTATTTCTTAAATTCGTTTTAATAAATCCGTTGTGCATCCCCAATATATTTTTATTCCTCCCCTAAGATATCACCTTTTTATGAAAAACACAAACAGATTTTTAAATTTCTTTTATAATTGCATCCTTTTGGCTCTTTGCATAATGATTGACACTTTTATTTGTTCAACCTGCCGGAATTCCCGTTTACTGTATTTTATGCGGCACTGTACCGCCGTACCATTCCAAATCGCCAGTATGTTTTCTCTTCACCGGTGGATGCAGGCTTGTGAAACAGCAAAATATCTGTTACAGTAAATGGCAGAACAGAAGGTTCCGGAGGCGGTCGCCATGAAAAAGAATCAACAAGTTTTCGCCATTTTCAAAAAGATCTACGGGCTGTTGGAGCGGAGACAGAAACAGGCCTTTGCCCTGATTCTGCTGGTGATGGCCGTATCGGCGGCCCTGACCCAGTTTACGCCCAAGGCCATCGGTTGGCTGACCGATGACATTCTCCAACAAAATTCCCTGGATTTTTTGAAGATTGTCCCAACTTTGTGCGCCATTCTTGTGGTCACCGTGGTCAATGAACTTTTGAAGATCGGCCGGAGACTGCTGGTGGAGGACACAGCCACCAAACTGGAAAAGAAAGCCCGTGGGCTGGTCATTGTCTCGCTGCTGCGGGCACCTCTGGCCTTTTTCAAGGAGACCATGACGGGAAACATCCATGGACGATTGAACCGCTGTCTGGATGGCACAGTAAAGCTGGAAAAGCTCCTGTTTATGGACCTGGCCCCGGTCATATTTAACAGTGTGGCCGCCGTAGTGGTGATCGTCACCACCCTGCCGCCGGTGCTGGCCCTGCCCATGCTGCTGGTGGTCCCCATTGGTATCGCCATTGTATTCCGCCAAATCAGCACCCAGCGGGGCATCCGGGTGGAGCTGCTGGAAACCAAGGCGGCCATGGACGGCTCCATCGTGGAGCTGCTAAACGGGATTGAGGTCATCCGCATCATTGACAGTGTGTCGTTGGAACAGGCGCGGTTTGACCGGAAATCGGAGTTTTTGCGGGCCAAGGAAATGCGGCACCACGTTCAGATGGCCAAATACGACTGTCTTAAATTTCTCAACGAAGCGGTATTTACCGTACTGATGATCGGCGTTTCGGCCTATCTGGCCACGCAAAACGTTATCAGTACCGGCGCCGTTCTGACCTCCTATCTCTGCTTCAATCAGCTGCTCAAGCCCCTGGAGGAACTGCACCGCATTCTCGATGAACTGTCGGAGAGCATGGTACTGGCCGAGGACTATTTCCGTTTGGCGGAGATTCCCTGTGATTTTTCCTTCCTGCCCGTGGAAGCGGCCCAGTCTGCCCCGGCGACACCGCCGGAAACCGCCATCGAATTACGACGGCTGTGCTTTGCCTACCATCCGGACAAAGTGATTCTCCACGATTTGGACCTGTCCATCCCCCACGGTATGTTTCTGGGCATTGCCGGTCCCAGCGGCTGTGGCAAGTCCTCCCTGATCAAAGCCATCTGCAAATTGGAAAACTACACCGGAACCATTCGGATTGGTGGCCGGGATCTGCGGCAATTTTCCAGAAAAGAACTGGCGGATACCATCGCCCTGGTACCGCAGAATCCCTTTCTCATCGCCGGGACCATCTATGAAAACGTCTGCTATGGGTTGGAGCGGCAGCCCACGGAACAGGAAGTCCACGCGGCCATTGAACAAGCCTGTCTCCGGGAGTTTGTGGACAGCCTCCCGGACACTCTCCATACGGTTTTGGCCGAAGGCGGCGCCAATCTGTCCGGCGGACAAAAACAGCGCATTGCCATTGCGAGAATCTTTTTGCGGAAGCCGGAAATTCTGATTCTGGATGAAGCCACCTCGGCGCTGGACAACACCTCGGAACGGCTGATTCAAAGCGCCATCGAACAGCTGATGAAGGAGACCGGTATGACGGTGCTCTCCATCGCCCACCGGCTCACCACGCTGAAAAACGCCAACCGCATTATCGTCATGGACGGCGGCCGCATTGTCCAGAGCGGTACCTATGGGGAATTGATCGAACAGGACGGCATTTTCAGCGATATGTACTACGGGAAGCTGAAATAAGCTACATACAGTCCCAACCTGAAAGAACGGGGGTGCTGCACTGGGCAGCACCCCCGAAACATTTATCAGATGGACTTTGCACCGTCAGCGCTGGGCGTTTCTGCGCTGTTTTTCAATGCTCCGCTTGCGGAATACAATGCACAGCACAATGTACAGCACCAGCATTAGGATAACGGTTCCTTTCTCAAAATAGCCATACAGAGGACGAGAGACAAAGTATTCGCCTTCCGTCATCACCTTGTCAAAATCGCCCTTCATATCCACATAGTGGTCTTCCACATCCAGATAGGGGCAATCCACCTGGGCTATTTGCTCCTCCGTCAGCGGGACCCACCGGCCCACCGGCATCCGCCGCATGGGGGATTCCAGAAGTTCCGTGGAGTCCCAGTCCACGCGGACCAGAACACTCTCCTCGTTTTCCAGCTCCAGTTCATAATAGTTTTTGCCGTCGATGACATAGGGCGTATCGCGCAGGCGGCCGATGGTGTAGAACGTGTCCATGGTTTCAAAATCAGCAATGGAGGATGCCAAGGGCGTATCGGCGGTAGGTTCAGCGCCGACGTCTCCCGGCTCCAGTTGCAGACTTTCCATGTAGGCCGGGTAAGTAACCCGGTTCGTATACTGCCGGTACAGGGTTGTACTGAGCAGAAGCACAGCCGCAGACACCACAAAGGCGATCAGGATGGCTGGAATGGCATATTTGGGTACTTTGATCATAAAAAAACTCCTCCATTCTCTTTTGCACCTTGCTGCGGCGGAATGCTTCCCATGAGCGCATCGGCTGGGATACGATTCCACGCGGCTGCCGGGCCGCTCGCAGCATTGGACAGAATGGAATTATCATACCGCAGATTCCGCCGCCTGTCCAGCAATTTGCAAAATCTTCCGGTTATGTGTTGGATTCCCTATGATCTCCGTTGATGGTTCCGCCCATGCACAGCTTCCAGACCTTGCACAAACTCCCCATTGATCTTTAGCTTGGCGCGCCGTCGTGCGGCAGATGTCGAATGCTATCCCTCGATGTGCTGATGGGGAACATCCACCTTGATATGGAACTGCGTCAGATTGCCGACCCAGGTGGTGACGGAGCATTCCACAATCCGGCCGTTTTGCGCCCGGTGGGACGACAGAATGCGCAGGGTAGGTAGACGCGGCCCTGCGCGGCTGAAAAACCGTTTTGGCAAACTGTGTCCCGTCCAAAGCAGGAAGCCCCGTCCCCATATTGAAAAATCTCTATCAAAAGAGGGCTTGTCATCTGCACCGGCAGACGGCAAGCCCTCTTGTTTTCTGATTTTACTACAGGTTTGTTCATTGATGGTTTACAATTTTTTTGCTTTATTATATAATGATCTCACCTTGGGAGCACTGTGATGGCTGACGGCATTGCCGTATGTTCCGTCGGTGCTTTACTACGCGGATGGGCAGCAGCGCCAATGCTGCCAGAATGCATCAACTTGCCACATCAACCGGGCTTCTCATCTCTTGCTAAAATGTACGGTATTCGTTCCCGGATGCCCAATCTGTCGGGAGGAATTTTTATGATGCCTGTCGCCAATCGCACCTCCACGCCATGGACGCGCAGTAATCTTCCCTCTTTGAATCAAACGACCTCTACTGCTGTGAGCCGACATACGGTTGCCAGTCTGAATCGTGGACGCGCTTCGCAGCCGCTTGGTTCTTCTTCCGCTTCTCCACGTCCAGCCCCCGCTCCTCAGCCTGTCCCCACGCCTCAGTCTGTCGCGCCGTTCCCCGTGCCTCCCCTGCTGCATCCACTGCAAAAAGGGCAGAAAACTGCCCTTGCACTCTCAGGCGCACGTCCCAGGCTGACGATTGGCGTAGGTTGGTCCGTCACAAATCCCCGCTGTGATGTGGATGTATCGGCATTTTTACTGACCAGCAATAACCGCGTTCCCGGTGATGACTGGTTTGTTTTTTACGGTCAGAACCAAAGCCCCGACCGCAGCGTTTTGTTCCATAGCGAACCCGCAGGGGGCGACCGTCAGCACATCGATGTGGATTTGTCCCGTCTGGATACCCGCATCTGTAAAATCGCCCTGGTGTTGACCATACATGAGGCACTGGAGCAGAAGCTGAATTTCAGCATGATACGGGATGCGTATATCCGGATTTTATCCTCCGACGACCACAAAGAGCTTTTAAGTTATCAAATGGCCGACTATTACAGCAATGTGACTTCCATGACCATTGGTGAACTCTATCTGCATAATCAGCAATGGAAATTCAATCCCGTCGGCAACGGCGTAAGCCAGGATTTAGCCGGTCAATGCGCCATCTATGGCGTAGAAATTAGTTGAGGAGGGACAGACCTTGCTGACATTTGAAACCATTAACGAATTAACATTAAAAGTTACCTGCCGCGGGAGCGATACTTTGATTGCCAAAGCCGGCGCGTTTATCGCCGGAGAAAGCCAACACGGGAAAAATTATCGCTTTGAAAAGCTTCTGCTGGGTCCTCAGACCGGTTTTGCGCAGGCAGCCCTCGGATCATTGATCCGTCGTGCCACCGGAGAAAATATCCCGCTGATGAAAGTGATGTTCAGCGGCGACTCTGTCACCTATTATGCCAGTTACGGCCGTCATGTGGTCATTTACCACCTGGAACCTGGGGAATCCATTTCCGTGGAATCAGAAAATCTCTTGGCTTTCACACAGGACTGTGATTATACGGTCCGCTTTATCGGTGTCGGCATCTTATCGCAAAAAGGCTTGGCTACCACTTTTATAACCGGTCGAGGCCGAGATGCATACGTCGCAGTTTTGTCCGACGGCAATCCCATTGTCATCAGTAATGTCGGAACACAGAACGCCATCTCTGTAGATCCTGACGCAGTCATCTGCTGGATTGGAAATGGAGCCTGTGATCCACAGGTAAAGGTGGACGTGAATTGGAAAACCTTCATCGGCCAGACCTCCGGCGAATCCTATGCTTTTGAATGGTCCCCAGGCCAGCCTGTCACTGTCATTCTACAGCCATCTGAGCGTTCAGGCGGTATCCGGGTGGGGATTGATTAACGTTCCCCGCTCCCGCAATCTGACCGCAAGCGCGGTCTGTCCCTTGATCGTCGCCAAAAGAACCGGCTGATCTGCGACACAATCCATGGCGCTGCATACAGCATCCAAGCATGCTCACTGACGGAATATTTACATAACTGCCGGCGGCCGGGTCGATGTTCGACCCGGCCGCTAATGAGTAATTACCGCGCTTCCTCTGGATTGAGCATCATCTGTGAGCATGTCTCAAAGCAGTCCATCAACTCCAGTGCTGACGGTGTCAAAAACTTCTGCCGATGCCATACGATATGGTTTTCCCGCACGAAGGACTCGTCCGCCAGTACCACAGTCGTCACCATACCGCTGTCAATGGCCTGCTGCACCAACTGCCGGGGCAAAATCGAAATTCCCAGACCCGCGTGGACTGCTTGCAGGATGGCTTGTGTGCTGACACTCTCCATAATAGGGTCCAGCGCAATCCCATGCATTGCGAAAATGTGGTCCACAAAGGACCGGCTCATGCTGCCGGGATTGCGCAGAATGAACGCGTCGTGCCGGAAGTCCCCCAGACACAGCCCGGAACACGATGCCCGGCCGTCGTCCGGCGGCAGAATCATCACCAAACGATCATCTGCGATTCGGCGGGAGAGCAGGTCTTCGTGATAAATCGTCCCTTCCACCACGGCAAAATCCAGCTGATTGTCAACCAATGCCGTTTGCAGCGTCTGCCCGGTGGCAACCGTGGTCCGGACCTGCAGCTGGCGGTGCTGCCGGCGGAACCGGCACAGCACCTGGGGCAGCAGCACATTGCCGATGGTGAGGGTCGTACCGATGCGCAGAGTCCCCAGTTCCTCCCAGTTCCGCAGATTCTTTTCCAACTGGTCAAAGGAATCGAGAATGTGCAGGCTGTAGGTATAGAGACGTGTTCCGGCCTCTGTCACATAGAGTCTGCGGTTGATGCGGTCAAAGAGCCGTACACCGTAATACGTCTCCAGCTCCCGAATGGCCCGGGTAACCGCCGGCTGTGTCATACACAGCGCCTCGGCGGCCCGGGTGATGCTCTTTTTTTGATAGACCGCTTGGAATATCTGCATATGGCGTAATGTCATGGTTCCATCCCCATTTTTATCATACCAATATCGCTATGAACTATATAAAATAATAGCATTTTACGAAATAATTGGGAAGCCGTATAATAAGTGCAATGAAAGGAGCGATGAGGCAGTGCCAGAATCAACAAAACAAAAAGGCGCGTTGCGCAAACTGTTCTTTACCATGCTGTATATCAGCACCTTTACCTTTGGCGGCGGTTTTGTCATTATCACGTTTATGAAGAAAAAGTTCGTGGATGAACTGCATTGGATCGATGAAACCGAGATGTTGGATCTGACGGCGTTGGCCCAGTCCTCTCCCGGCGCCATTGCGGTCAACGCGGCCATTCTGGTAGGCTGGCGCGTTGCCGGTTTCCCCGGTATGGCCGTGGCGGTTCTTGCCACCATCATTCCCCCCATGGTCATCCTGTCGGTGATTTCTTTCTTCTACGCCGCCTTTGCCGCCAACACCTATGTGGCCATGGTCCTGAAGGGTATGCAGGCCGGTGTCGCGGCCGTCATCCTCGATGTGGTGGTAGGACTGGGCGCCAATGTGGTGAAAACCAAGTCCATCATCCATCTGGCCATCATGGCGGCAGCCTTCATCGCCACCTTTGTCTATGGCGTCAACGTCATCTACATCATTCTGGGCGCGGCAGCCATCGGCATCCTCCTTGCCATGTATGACCGCAAGAGAAAAGAGGAACGCCAATGATCTATCTGCAACTGTTTTGGAGCTTTATTCAGATCGGTCTGTTCTCCATCGGCGGCGGTTACGCGGCCATGCCCCTGATTCAGGCCCAGGTGGTGCAGCACCACGCCTGGCTGACCATGAGCGAATTCACCGATCTGATCACCATTGCGGAAATGACGCCCGGCCCCATTGCCGTCAACTCCGCCACCTTTGTGGGCATCCGCATTGCGGGACTGCCCGGCGCGCTCATCGCCACCTTCGGCTGTATTCTCCCCTCGCTGTTTATTGTTTCTCTGCTGGCGTTCATCTACTATCGCTACAACTCCCTGTCCCTGCTGCAAAGCATCCTGGCCAGCCTGCGGCCGGCTGTGGTGGCCCTGATTGCATCCGCCGGTCTGTCCATCCTGCTACAGGTCGTATTCGGCGGTCAGGCTATGGCATTGGAGGTTGTCAACTGGGTGGGCGTTGTTCTGTTTGTCGCGGCGTTTTTCGCCCTCAGAAAGCTCAAATGGAATCCCATTCTGGTGATGGTGCTCTGTGGCGTGGGCAATCTGTTGGTGGGCCTGGTACGGTAACGACAAACCCATGAAGCATTGGACCGTGCAGCGGGGCAACAAACTTCACCGGCTCTCCAACGCCCAGTCCCTTCCGGCAGCCTATATCCGCCGGAAGGGCGCTGCGGTGCTGGTGACCGACCCCATGGAGCGGGTGCTGCTGACCATAACAACGCCTGTTCCGGACTGCTTTTTCATTCTTGGCGCGGCAGGCGACTGCGGGACTGCGCAGCAAGATGGATATGCCACCCTCTCCCTGCACTGGGGCAACGCCGCCCTGACGCTGACGGCGGCTGAAACCGGGCAGACGGCCATTCTGCGGGAGACGACACCCGTAGGCCGGATTACCCGCCAGTCGGACACCGTGGACTTTCTGGTTACCGAAGACGCCACTCCGGCGGAATTTGCAGCCCTGTTCTGGGTGCTGGCCGAAACGATAAAATGACGAACTCGCAGCGGAGTTCGTCATTTTATTTTTATCCGTGGAGCTTATCCGCAGCAGGGATGGCCCGTTGCGCCGTCGCGGCTGTGGCTGTTCTGGCTGGGGTCCTTCATGCACAGGTGGACCGCCGCCGTGGTGAAGGTCTGGGGCAGGGCCAGAATGTTGGGGTTGGGGCCCACAAACTTCTTCTTGGCATCCTCCAAGGCCTCCTCAAAGGTGGCGCGGGTCTTGAGACCCATACCACGGGCAATGCCCGGTTCCCGTGCGCCGACGATATAAATGGCGCTGGTGTGCTCCTCGGCCAGATGGCCGCAGCTCATCATACTGAAGCCGTGGAAGGGGTGGAAAGCGTTGGTAAAGCGGTACTTGCGGATGTACTCGGCGTTGGTGCCGAAATACTCGCCGTAGCGGTTCATATCCGGCAGAATGTTCATATAGTCATGCTGGAACATCTCATACAGCTCCCGCAGGTAGGGCCAGCGCTCGTCGTGGAAGTAGCCGTCGCAAATGCTGGAAACAATGAACACGCACCGGTCGGAGAGGATGCGCTTGTGGCGGATGACCTGGGCCGAAAGGGCCTGCATCATCTGAATGGGATTGGTGCCCATGCCGTTGCCGTAGTGGAAATTGGTGGGCATACCGAACACCACCACATCGTACTTCTTCTCGGCCCAGTGGACATAGGTGCGCTTATCGGCGGTTTTCCAGGAGATGGGCTGCATCTCCTTGGCCCAGCCGGAGTTGATCTCGATCTGACGGGACCTGGTATCCAGCACGGCATCACAGCAGAAGAACTTCTTGCCCATTTTCTCTTCCATGTGCATACCCTGCTGGTCGAACTTGTGGCGCATTTCGCTGGAGGTGGACACGGGTACGAAGTCCTGCCGGTGCATGACCTGGGGCACATGGTGGGCGGCGATGGACCGCCAGTGGCTGATGCCGGTGGCACAGTGCTTGTAGCCGCCGGAGTAACCGCCGTAGGGATTGCCCTGGGTGTGGCCGATGAGAACGGCAATATCGGCGTCATAGACGTACTTGTTCATGATGACGTGGTCGCCCTGGGCCGTATAGCCCAAATCCACCAGATGGTCATAGTCCTCGCTGTCGTGGCTGGTGATCTGCCCTGTGGGATAGAACTCGTTGAACAGCTCGGGACCCAGGATGGTGCGCATTTCCGCCACGGTGGCCCGGGGATGGAGGCCGTTGGAGAACAGCAGCAGCACATCCTGCTGACGCACACCGGCGCTGTACAGCTCATCCAGGCAGGCCCGGATGGCCACCTTCCGGTGGGAGGTGGCCTGATTGCCGCCCTTGACGATGTCGGGGATGACGATGACCACGGTCTTGCCGGGGGCGGCCAGGTCCTTCAAGGGTTCCATGCCGATGGGATTGCGGATGGAGTGCAGGGTGGCTTCGTACAGGGCCTCCCAGGTCTGCTCGATGCAGGGGGGATCGGGTACGGTGACGCCGGGAATAAACACATCGGTGTTGTCCGGCAGCTCGGCGCTCATAAAGCCCTGACCGTATTCAAACTCCAGTTTCATTTGTCATTCCTCCCATATCAGTGGCCCAGATAGAGCCGGATGATCTCCAGATATTCCTGCGGATAAAAGCCGATTTCCCCGGAAAAGCGGGTCAATGCGATAAGGCCGCCGTCAATGTCATCAATCGAAGCCAGCATGGCGGCGTTGTCGGATTTCAAGCCGCCGCCGTAGACCACGTCCAGGCCGCCGGTGCGCTCCTTGACGAAGCGGGCAATTTTTTCAATGTAGGGCTTGTCGGCTGGGGTCTTGCCGGGTCCGATGGACCAGATGGGCTCATAGGCGATAACCACCCGGCTCAAATCGGCCCCCTGCAGGCCCACTTCCAGCTGCTGGCCCAGGACCTGCTGCCATTGCTCCTGCTCCTCGCTCTTTTCGCCGATGCAGTAGAGCACCCGCAGTCCGGCGGCCTGGGCTGCCAGAATTTCCCGGTTCAGCAGCCGGTTGACGGCGGCAGGGTCCACCACACCGGCCTCGGCCAGGATACCGGCCTTGTCATTGCGCTCCTCACAATGGCCGATCAACGTCCAGCCGCAGCCCAGGGCGGCGGCGGCATGGGCGGGACGGTTGGTGGTAAAGGCGCCGAAATTGCCGCCCACAGCCGTATCGTCCCGGTAAACGCCCTGGCAGCCGATCTGCACGGGGCTGTCCTCCGTGCGGGCAGCAGCGGCGGGGATCAGATGGGCCTCGGGAAAAAAGTCCACAAACTCCGCCTCATCGGCATTGTAGTCCCCAAGCCCCGCCTGGGTCTGTTCCACGATAACCTTTCCCCACTCCGCCGGAGCGGCCAGACGGTTGACGCCGCCCAGTTCCACAGGAATGTCGAATCGCTTGAGATTTAAAAACAGATGTTTCATTGCATACCCTCCGGTTTTCCCAGATTCTTGAACATATAGCCCTTGTAGTTCTCCACGCCGGGCTGGTCAAAGGGATTGACGCCCAGCAGCTTGCAGGAGAGATAGCAGGCAAAGAGGAAGAAGTAATAGAGCTGGCCCAATGTGTGGGCGTCGATGGCAGGGATCGAGAAATTGAGGCACGGAATGCCCCGCTCGCTGTGGGCCTCCATAGTGGCCTTCCGGGCAATGTCGTTGATATCCCAGAAGTCCTTGCCCTCCAGATAGTCGAAGTAATCCTTCTTGTCGTCGTGGGGGAAGATCACAGAAGCGTCCCGCTGACGCACTTGCAGGAAGGTTTCAAACAGGATGGGACTTCCCTGCTGGACAAACTGGCCCGTGGCGTGCAGGTCCTCGGAGTTGGAGGCCACCACTGGATAGAGGGCCGTATTATTCTTGCCCTCGCTTTCGGCAAAGGTCTGGACCCACCATTTGGCGAAGTAATCCAGGCGGGGTTCAAAGAAGGACAGCATTTCCAGGCTGTAGCCACGCTCCAGCATCAGTTTGCGAATACAGGCGTAGCGCAGGGCCAGATTGCTCTGGGCCGGTTCCGAAAAGAGGCGGTCGCGCATATGGCGCATACCGTCGGTGATGGCCATGATGTCGATACCGGCCACGGCCATGGGAAACAGGCCCACGTCGCTGACGACGGAGAACCGGCCACCCACCCGCTCCGGGAACTCCAGGAAGGTGTAGCCGTAATCGATGCACAGCTGTTCCAGGCTGGAACCGGGCGTACCGGCGGCGAAAATCCGCCGGGCGGCATCCTCGGGGCCGTAACGCTTCTCCAGATACTGGCGCAGCATCCGGAACGTGATGCCCGGCTCCAGCGTCTCAAAGTTTTTGGCAATGCAGTCGATGTAGATGGATTGATAGCCGTCCAGCTCCTCCAGGGTCCGGGCCATTTCACAGGCGGAGATGGTGTTGCCTGCCCAGAGAATGGCCGGGCCGTCCTTGGGCCGCAGCGCCTTGATGGCGGCCCGGGAGGACTGGTTGGAGCCGCCAATGCCGATGACCACCAGGGCGTCGCCGTCGGCCCGGACCCGGTCAGCCTGCTGCTGGAGCCAGCGGACCCGCTCCGGCCCGGCGGATTCGTCCACGGAGTGCCAGCCCAAGAACGGCTGATACTGGGCCTCTCCGGCCACGGCCTCTGCCAGCAGCGGGGCCGCCCGGTTCATGCGGGCTTCCAGCTCGCCGGGGGCGATGACGTTTTTCCGGTCGATGAGAGAGAGGGTGATTTCCTCCATGGCTTATCCCTCCTTGCGGTAGCGCTCTGCCATTTCCTCCAGCGTTACATACTCCACCAGAGGGGCGCGGCCCACGCTGCCGAATTCCACAATGAGGGTGCCCACGGCCTCCTGGACGCCGCGGCGGATGGCGTCGGTGACCAGGGCCACGGTGCCGTCGTCGCCGGTACCGTACATGACCGTATCCATAATGGGCGGCAGGAAAGCGCGGGGGTCGAAGGCCTCCCGCTTTTCATCCAGCAGCGTCCAAATGCCGCCGACGCGGTCGTCGTTCTTCAGCTCCGGGTGGTCCCGGAACAGCTCCCGCAGATTGCGGGTGACGGCCAGACGGATATCCGTATCCACATTGATCTTGCCGATACCGCAGGGAATGGCGGCTTTCAGCTCCTCCTTGGAAATACCGTAGGCGTTCTGGATGTTGCCGCCCAGGGCGTTGATCTCCTGAACAATGTACTGTGGCACCGTGGAGGAGCCGTGTGACACCAAAACACCGAAGATGCCCTCGTGATTCATGCACTCTTTGATGGCAATGGGAATTTCCCGGCGCAGCTTGACGTTTTTGCCCTTGCTGGCGCCGTGCATGGTGCCGTAGCTGATGGCCAGGGCATCCACACCGGTCTTGCGGAAGAATTCCACCGCCGACAGCGGATTTGTATAGGTGGACGTGGCGGCAAACACATGGTCTTCCACACCGGCCAGAACGCCCAGTTCACCTTCGACGCTGACGCCGCGTGCATGGGCGTACTTGACGACCTCCCGGGTCAGCTCCACGTTTTCTTCAAAGGGCAGGGACGAACCGTCGATCATGACGGAGGTATAGCCGCCCTCAATGGCTGCCACACAGGAGTCGAAGTTCTTGCCGTGGTCCAAATGCAGCACCACGGGAATGGGGCTGTCGGCGGCAAAACGTTTGACCGCGTCGGCAATGTTTTTCGCGCCGCGCTTTTTGTCCTCCAGGGTGCCGTTCTGAAAGTCCGTCCGGCCGCCCATAAAGGCGTTGGCCAGGTCGGCGCCCTGCAAAATCGCAGGAGAACGGAACATCTCATGGACGGCGATAACGGCCTCGGCCTGGGCGACGGCGTTGACATTGAAAGCGCCCTGGGCATAGCCGTGGGCAACGGTGGCCTCCAGAACGGGGCGCATGGGTACCAGTGGCATGACGATTCTCCTTTCAGCAGTTGGGACGGGTGTAGACGGAATGACCGGCGGCGAAGGTCTGCACCACCTGGCAGGCCCCGTCCAGCAAAACCAGATCGGCGTCGCAGCCCACGGCCAGACGGCCCTTGGAGGGCCAGCCCATGAGACGGGCCTGGTTCTCCGACAGCATGGGGGCGATCTGCTCCAGGGGGCGGCGGGTAAAGACCAGCAGATTCCGCAGGGCCTGGGCCATGGTCAGGGTGGACCCGGCCCGGACGCCGTTGGGCAGTTTGGCATCGCCGTCTTTCACAATGACGTCGTTGACGCCCAGCTTGTACTGGCCGTCCGGCAGTCCGGCAGCCATGATGGAGTCTGTGACTGCCAGCATTCTGTGCATTCCCTTGGCCTTGCAGTAGAGCCGGACCGTGCCGGGATGGAGATGGCGGCCGTCGCAGATGGCCTCCACATAGGCGTCGCTCTCCAGAGCCACGCCGAAAATAGCCGGATCATGCTGATGGAACAGCCGCATGGCGTTGCCCAAATGGGTCACGGAGCGGACACCCGCATGAATGCAGCCCATGGCGCAGTCGTAGCCCGCGCCGCTGTGGCCCATGGCGCAGACCATGCCCAGGGCCGTAAGCCGGGGCACCAGCTCCACCACGCCGGGAATCTCCGGCGACAACGTCACATAGCGGATATGGCCGTTGGCAACAGTCTGATACCGGGCAAAGAGATCGTAGTTGGCCTCGTGCATCAGCAGATGCTCCGGCATGGCCCCCTTGTACTCGGTGGACAGGCAGGGACCTTCCAGGTGGATGCCCAGCAGGGGCGCGCCGTCATAAGGGCCGCCCTCAATGACCTGCCGGGCCTGTTCGATGCACCACAGCGTTTGCTCCACCGTGTCGGTGAGAATGGAGCACAGCCAGCCGGAGACGCCCTGGGAGGCAAAGAACCGTCCAATGGTCCGCAGCCCGTCCACGTCGGCGGCATTGACGTCCACTCCGGCGGCGCCGTGGGTGTGGAGGTCCAGGAAGCCGGGCAGAATCTGCAATCCCGCCGCATCCACCTCCGGCAGCCCCTTGGGGTTGGTACCGTCGGTGGTCAAGGCGGTAATGACGCCGTTTTCCACAGCCATGTGCAGCGGGACCATGGCTCCCTCCGAAAGCAGCGTGCCGTTTTTCAGAAAAAAGGTGTTGTTCATGGGAAAAACCTCTCAATAGGCCCGTTGGGCCGCGTTGGCATTGACATACAACCGGGCGTCGGGATGGTTCTGGGCCAGGGTGGCGGGGAACGACGCAGTAACGTCGCCATAGGCCGCCCGACGGCACACGGCCCGGTGCCAGTCACGGAACACGGCCAGACGGAGTTTCCGGGCCGACAGAATTTCTTTCATGCCAATGGTGACGCACTTTCTGGGCATATCTTCCAGAGCGCCGCCCAAATCGCCGATGCAATTGGTGGCCCGGGTCTCCGGCGCGATATCCAGGACGCGGGTGGTCAGCTGGGCAAATTCCTCCGCCGTCAGCTGGGGCTGCGGCTCGTTGAAGGCCAGATGGCCCGTGATGCCAATGCCGCCGAAGGCGATATCCACACCGCCCAGTTCCTCAATCAGCGCCGGGATACGGCCCAGATCATTGGGGTCCGGGAAGATGCGCTGCGCCTCCGGCACCACCAGAGCCGGATCGATCTTGCTGTATACCTCCCGCTCCATAAAGCCGCGGAACGAAAGGGGGTCATCCTTTGCAATCCACTGACCGTTGTCGGTGAGGTACTCGTCCATGTTCAGGAACCAGCAGTTCCGCAGGGACAGCCCTTCTGCGTTGACCAGCCGGACAAAAATGGGATACTGTCCCACGGGGCCCACAGGGCAGATGAATACCGTCCGCTTCCCTGCCGCGTTGTTGCGGCGGATTTCGTCGCACATCTCCCGGGCCAGCTCATAAAAAACCTCGCCGGAGTCGCCCAGCTTGACAATGGGGAGCTTGGCGCCCTTGCCCAGTTCCGCGGCAGACAGATGATAGTAATCCATTACAGTACCTCCTAAAGATCATTGGAACAGGTGTTCCAGCTTCATTTGGCGGATCATTTTTACGATTTCCTTCGTGCGGGTACACCCGAATTTGTGCAGCAGTCCTTTGATCTGCGTTTTGATGGTGACCACCTCCACGCAGCGCAGCCGGGCAATTTCCGCCACCTTTTTCTCCTGGAGCAGCAGCTTTACCAGCTCCCGCTCCGTAGGCGTCAAATGGGCCACATTATTGATAAAAAAGATCAGAGAGCGCTCGCTGCGGCGCAGCCGGGCGTATTCCTCCAGGACCGTGGCATGGATGCGGGGGTCCAGCTCCGTATGACCGGCATACGTTTTGCGGACATGTTCCAGCAGATGCGCCTCCTCGCAGCCCTTGACCACATAGTCCACGGCTCCGGTGCCCATGGCGCTGGTAATCATGTCGTTGGTCTCGTGGGCCGTCAGAAAGATGATCTTGATTTGGGGATGCTCCAGCAAAATGGCCTCGGCGGCCCGGATACCGGCATCCACGGTTTCCATTTCTATGTCCATCAAGATCACGTCGCAGGGGACCTGTGCGGCCAGCGCCACAATCTCCGCGCCGGTGGCGGCGCTGCCCACCACTTCCATATCCTCCTGCGCAGCCAGGGTGTCGCAAAAGTCCTCCCGCAGCAGCGGTAAGTCCTCTGCAACCAGAATGCGAATGGGTTGGCTCATGGTTCACGTTCCCTTCTGCGTGCGTCGTATGCGGGCAGCAGAATCAGAAAAACGGTGCCCCCGCCGGTTCGATTTTCCAGCCGCAGCCGCCCCAGGTGGCTGCGAACGATTTTACGGACGTAATACAGACCCATGCCCCAGTTGTAATTGGTATTTTTACTGGTAAAAAACGGGTCAAAGATGTGATTGCGGGTTTCCGGCGGAATGCCGGGGCCGTTGTCCTCCACAGAAACAATGGTCCACATGCGCTCGTTGCGGATGCGGAGGGCCACCTGCGGCGTCGGGCTGTGCTGGGCGGCGGCCTCGTAGCCGTTGCACAGCAGATTGCAGACGGCCTCGCTGAGATGGGATTCGTCGGCCAGAACCTGCCGCTGGGACTGTACCTCCACCGTCACGGGCGCATTGGGATATTTGTCGTGGAACCGCCGCACGCTGGCCTCGGCCAGCTGTTGCGACGAGATCGGAACCAGTGAGATGGAATTGGATTTCACCGTACGGTACAGCTCGTCCATTCGTCCCAGCAGTCCCTCGTTGAGTTCGTGCAGCTGCCGGACATAGGCGCGAATCTCCTCCAAATCCGGCTGCGGCTGCTCCAATGCCCGGGACAGCTTCTTGTTGAGAACGCGAATGGAAAGCAGCTGGTTTTTGGCGCCGTGGACAAAGACGGATACGCCTAAACCGGCCGTATCGAACTTTCGTTCCAGCATGGCATCCTGTCGGGAATCGTCATAGACCAGCTTGGTGTAGCACATGAGGTTGTAGCTGCCGAGCACCACCACAAACACTGTACACAATCCCAAAACAATCCAGGATACCTCCGGCAGAGACGCGCTGATGTAGCTGGTAAAGCCGTGCCGGATATACTCGGAAAGGAACATATGATAGATCTGCGTGGGGTCTTTGGTGGCGTAGAGCAAATATAGTGCCGATGTACAGAGGAACGACAGGAGGATGTAGCGGGTGTTACGCTTGAAAATGGGCATGGTGGTGGAGCGGTACTCCTGTATCAGCAGCAGCATGGATACCGCCAGATAGAGCACCACCCACACCAAACCCGCCACAATAATCCACGGCAGAATCCAGTATCGTCCATCGACCACGGCGTAAAAAACGTCGGGAAAGTAGAAAATCAGGCTGAGCAACGCCGGTACGGCGGCGGCGATCCGCAGCTGTCTCGACCGGCGGCGCAAGGCGCTGATCATGGTCAATTCCAGGGCCGCGTAGAAGGCAAACAGCGGAAACAGCGTCCGGCCCAACGCCACCAGGTAGCCCAGCTGCCCCAACGGCAGCGGCAGATATTGCAGCCAGACCTGCAAATCTGTCAGCAAAAAGAGGAAGACCGATTCCCGGGCCGCCGTACCGCCCATTTTGGCAATGTAGATCACGATGCCGGACAGCATGACCAGATTGGAAACGTTCATACCCAGGAGATACACGGCCAGGGAGTCCCGCCGCCGGACGGCTACATAGATGGATGTCAGCAAACAGAGCAGCAGTACAATAATCAGCATGGACTTCCCTCCCACGAAATCGCGTGATACTGGTTTTATTATACTGCCGCCGCACCTCTATGGCAAGCCGGGGCTCCGCCTCAAACGGAGCCCCGGCGGGGTGGTAGCACAGAAAAAATTACGAATTACTGGGCGCTGTAGGCATCATAGGCGGCCTGCATCACATCGAACAGGACGTAGTTCTCCACAGGGACTTCCTCGGTAACGGTGCCGTTGTTGAGGAAGACCTGCTGCTGGGCCTCATAGTAGCCGCGGATGGTATCAAAATCACCCATGCAATCCACGGTGCCCTGCCAGTTACCCTCACCGGTGGCGGCCAGCATGGTGTCCTCGGGGGCGTCCAGCTTGGCGGCCAGCATCTTGGCGACCTCATCGATGTTCTCAGCGCGGTAGACCTGAGCCTTCAGAATGGCCTGGCTGAACCGAACCAGAATGTCCTGGTTGGCAGCGGCGTACTCGCTGGTGCAGATGAAGCTGGAGGGGAAAGCGGCCTGGTCTGTGTAGTCATTGTTGGTGCCCAGAACCAGGTAGTCATCGCCCATGGCTTCCGCCAGGGTGACGGTGTTGGGGGACCAGGTGGCGGCGGCGTCGATCTGGCCGGAAACCAGAGCGGCCGTCATGCCTTCCACGTTCATTTCCACCGTGTTGATGTCGGCTTCGGTAAGGCCGGCGTCTTGCAGCACGAACTGCAAAATGATCTGAGAGGAGGTGCCGGTGGCCACGGCCACGGTCTTGCCCTTCAAATCGGCGGCGGATTCAATGCCCTTGGCCTTGTTGGCAACCACGGCGTCAGCCTGGGACAGCTGATCGAAGGCAAACACAGCGGCATCGCCCTGGATGCACAGGGAGTGGGCGCCGTGGCCGATCTGGGAGATATCGATATCGCCGGAGGCCATGGCGGAAATCTCAGCAGGGCCGCCGGAGAACTGATAGGGCTCCACAGTCAGGCCCACTTCCTCAAAGTAGCCCTGCTCCATGGCCGTGAACAGGCTGGAGGCGGAGCCCAGGTTGGGCATATAGGCCACGCGGACGGTGGCAGGCTCATAGGTGGGCGTTTCCTCCGTGCTGCCGGTGTCCTCGGTATCGGTGGTTTCCGGGGTGGTGTCCGGAGTGGTGTCGGTGGTTTCCGGAGTGGTGTCCGGGGTGGTGTCCTCGGCGGGCTTGGAGCCGCAGGCGCCAAGGGACAGGACCATGGTCAGAGCCAGTGCAAGCGCGAGTAACTTCTTTTTCATGTAGGTTCCTCCTTAAACTTATATGTCGGATGGATTGTACATCCGCTGGCAACATTATTTCCGTACGGACAGATACTCCTGATACACCTGGCTCCAAATATGGTTTTTCAGCTCCAGGAATCGGGGGCTCATCTTGGTTTCCTGATCGCGGGGGTGGGGAATGTCGATATCGACAATTTCCTTGACCCGGCCGGGGCGGGCGCACATGATGACCACGCGCTGGGCCAGAATGATGGCCTCTTCCACATCGTGGGTGATAAAGAAGCAGGTCTTCTGCTCCTTTTCCCAAGTGTTCAGCAGCTCCTGTTGCAGCTGGGTGCGGGTCTGCGCGTCCAACGCGCCGAAGGGTTCATCCATCAGCAGGACCTTGGGGTTGACGGCGTAGGCTCTGGCAATAGCCACACGCTGTTTCATGCCGCCGGACAGCTCCTTGGGATACGCTTTGGCAAAGCTCTCCAGGTCCACCATCTTCAAATACTTGTGGGCCAGCTCAGCGCGTTCCTCGGGGCCTTTGCCCTGGAGTTTCAGGCCGAATTCCACGTTCTTTTCCACAGTGAGCCAGGGGAACAGGGCGTACTGCTGGAACACAATGCCGCGGTCGGGGCCAGGACCTTCCACCGGCTTACCGTCCACCAGGACCTGGCCCTCGGTGGGCGTTTCCAGACCGCCGATGATATTCAGCAGTGTGGATTTGCCGCAGCCGGAGGGACCGACCACACAGATAAATTCGTTTTCGTGAATGTCCATGTCCACGCCGTTGAGGGCGACCATTTCGCCGTTGCGTGTCTCGAACTTTTTGACCACATGATCGATGTGGACCTTTACTGCTGAATTGTTTCCTGCCATCCCGTTAACCTTCTTTCCAGGAATTTTACAATTTTCTCAAAGCAAATACCCAGCACACCCAGGAGAATGATACCCATGAGCACCACATCCATCTGGAAATAGCCGTTGGCCTGCTGGATCATCATGCCGATGCCCTTGTCGCCGCCGACGATTTCCGACGCCATCAGGGTGGTCAGGGAGGTGGACAGGCCCAGGCGGGCAGCCACCAGAATAAACGGTGTGGACGCCGGGATGGTGACGCGGAAGAAAATATCCCGCTGCCGTGCGCCCAGAACGCGGGCGGCCTTGATGAGGGTGGTATCCACATTGCGGACACCCTGATAGATGGTGACCACCATGACCAGGAACGACGCGATGTAGATGACGGTGATCTTGCCGGTCTGGCCAACGCCCAATGCCACGGTAATCAGGTAGACGTAGGCCAGGGGCGGAATGTTGCGGATGAACTGAATCCAGGGCTCCACCACATGGCGGAAGGGATCGTACCAGGCCATGAGGAACGCCACAGGAATCGCGGTGATAAACGCGCAGGCAAAGCCGATGAGAACACGGGACAAACTGGCCCAGATGTGTCCCCACAGAACACCGCTGGAGGCTTTATCCACCAGTGCGTTCACAACCTGAATGGGATCTGCAAACACATAGGACCACTTGGCTGAGGCAAACAGCCAGAGCAGAATCGCCACTCCCAGAGAGATCAGGAGCCAAACCCAATTGGGGAGCTTACTCCAAACAGAGGATTTTTTCAGTCTCATGGTATCGAGCCTCCTTTTGATGGCTCCAGTATATCAGACAATGTTCCTTGGAAAAAGTATGAAGTTTTCTCCACCTTTTTCCCGGGAAAAATGGCAGGAGCATCGTCTGTGAAATGACAGACGATGCTCCTGATTTGGTTTCAGAACAAGCGGGCCATGGACGGCAGCGCCGGGCCCAGCAGCGGGGCGCACCAGCTGCGGAACGCGTCGGTCACATCCGTGCCGTCGGCGGTGAGGTACTCGGTCGACAAGGTTCTCTCCCCCAGCATGACCTCCTCAATGGGAATCAAGAAGGTTTCGCAGGCGTAGCCGGGGCCGTTCAAACGCCGCAGACCCACCATTTTGCCGCTCTCCCCTGCCAGGGCCGCCCGGCAGGCCACCCGGGCCACCTCTTCGGCCTCGGCAGCATCCACCGGCGACTGCCAGGCAATGGAGGCCCGGGCCAAAATCCCCGGCTTTTCGCTTCTGGCCTTGATGCCCAGCCGCCGGACAATGGTCTGGGCCAGATGGGCCGAAACATCACCGAAATAGGTGGATCGGCCCGTCTGGAAAATGGGCGGTACAATGGGCGTACCGTCGGCTTTCCGCAGCCCCTCGCTGGCCACCACCACCACGCCGCCCAGGCGGTGATACAAGGCGGACACCCGGTCGAGAAATTCCTCCTCGTCAAACGCACGCTCCGGCGGATACAGCAGATGGGGGCCGTCGCCGTCCTGTTCTCTGGCCAGGGCGGCGGAGACGGTGGTCCACCCGGCATTGCGGCCCAGGGCCTCCAGCACCACCACATGGATGGGCAGGCTCCGCACATCCACCGCCAGCTCCCGCACGGTACCGGCCATGTACCGGGCCACGCTGCCGAAGCCGGGGCAATGGTCCGTAACGGCGATGTCGTTGTCCATGGTCTTGGGGATGCCCATGACAAAAATCCCCTTGTCCCGGCAGACGGCAGCCAACTTGCCGCAGGCGTCCATGGTACCGTTGCCGCCGTTCATCAAAACGTATCGAATGTGATGCCGCTGTAAGATTTCGGCCATTTTTTCGTAGTCCTCCGGCTCCAGAGCGTCCCGGGAGGTGCCGATGGCCGTGGCCGGCGTATGGCGCAGCCGTTGCAGCTGGTCCTCCGGAACGGCTCCAAAGTCCAACAGTTCCTCCCGCAGCAAGCCGCCTGTCCCGCCTTTGGCGCCGAAAACCTGTCCCACGGCGCCGCTGCGCCGGGCCTCGTCCATGGCGCCGTACAGCGAACAGTTGAGAACCGCGGTGGGGCCGCCGCCGTGGATGATGATGAGATTGTCCATAAGCCGTCCCTCCTTATAATCCAGAACCAGTATAGCCCCGGCTCCGCCGGTTGAAAAGGTGGAATTATCATCATACTTCCCCATTGGCAAATACACATCGCTCCGTGTATTGTAGCAGTGATTGGCCCCCCTCTCCGCGGTATGGAACAGGGCCGCATCCTTCCCATCCCCCCCTGTCGGATAATTTGTACACCCGTTCAGACTAAGCGATTTTGCGACTGTTCATTGTTTATCCCACGTAACCTCAGCCCTGCCGTTTCCGTCTTAAAGAGTAGATAGAAAGGAGGCGTCCCATGGACGACGAAGCAATTTTAACGCTATTTTTTGCACGGAATCAGGAGGCCATCCGGGAGACCGACCGCAAGTACGGCGCCTATTGCCGGCGGATCTCCCAACAGATTCTCGGAAGCCGGGAAGACGCGGAGGAATGTGTCAACGACACATGGTTACAGGCGTGGAACAAGATTCCGCCCCAGCGGCCACAGTGTTTTCAGGCGTTTCTCGGACGCATTGCCCGCAATCTGAGCCTGGACCGCTGGGACCGCCGCCAAGCGAAAAAACGGGGCGGCGGTCAGATCCAGATACTGCTTTCGGAGTTGGAAGCGTGCCTGCCGTCATCGGATTTGCCGGAGCGGCGGCTGGAAGAACAGGAATTGGGCAACGTTTTAAGCCGGTGGTTGTTCCAGCAGCCGGAGAAAAACCGGGTGGCCTTCGTCCGGCGGTATTGGTACGCCGATTCTCTGGCGGAGACGGCGGCACGGATTGGTTGCAGCACCGGCGCGGCCAAGTCTCTGCTCCACCGAATGCGGCGCAATCTCCGGGACTATTTAGAAAAGGAAGGTGCATGGAAATGACATCCAAGGAGTTTTTGCGGGGCATCGGCGCGCTGGATTCCGCGCTGGTGGAAGAAGCGGAAACGTATCAGGCGTCCCCGTCCCGCCATTGGGTCCGCTGGGTCGCGGTGGCGGCCTGCATAGCCATTGCAGCGGCGGTGTCCTGGAAGATGCTGCCCCGACTGACCATGGAAACAACGGAAACGCCGCCGCCGCAAAGTTCTGTGACGACGCCGGACAGAAACCACGGTGACGGCGCGGCCATCGCGCCCGAAGATACCGAAGATACTGCGGCGACAGAGTATCCGGCCGGTGAAACCCTGGGCGGCGTGGCCCTGGGTATGACCCAGGAGGAAGTGGAGGCCGTTCTGGGCAGCGATTACGACGCCACCGAACCCAGAGAGCAGGCGGAGAACTACACGGACCTCTGCTGGTACTATCCGGAGATCAATGTACGCTTTGTGGACGAGGGCGCGGGCTGGTTCGTGCAGGAACTCTATGTACAGGCGGGCAGCAGTCTGACCCTCTCCACCGGCATCGGCGTCGATTCCACCCGGGAGGAGATTCTCGCGGCGTATCCCGACGCCGATGTTGCCGAGGATACCGGTCTCTGGTCGGCCCATATGCAGTATGGGGACAGTGGCCTTTGGATTTTTCTGGACGCAGAAAATGGAAATTCTATTCGTCTTGCCGCCCTGTCGCCGGAGACGGGGGCAACGGATTTGCTGACCAATACATCCATCGGCGGGCTGACATTGGGATTCAGCCGGGAGATGGTGGAGAACGTTCTCGGTACCGATTACGAAGCCTCCGCCGTCACGGAGCTGCGAACGAATTTTAAGGCCGTTACCTGGCGCTATCCGGGCGCAGAGTTTCGGTTTGCCGATACGGGAGACGGCTGGTTCCTCAATCAGATCAGCCTGTCTGACGGCAGTCCCCTGACCCTCTCCACCGGCATCGGCATCGGTTCCACAGAAGCAGATGTCCGGGCGGCCTATCCGGATGCCCGGGTTGCCACAGAGGAAACCGATCCCTACGCGGAGAGCGTGGCACGCACGTTCCTGTATTGCGGGGATGTCAGAAGCGGCCTGCGGTTTTATGTGGATTCCAATTCGGTGTTTGCCATAGAGCTGGGGCCTTTGACCCTGGAGCCGGAACCCTTTTGGCAGTCTCTGACAGCTGAGGAAATCGTGGTGCAGCGCACCGACGGCTCCCAGGTAACCCTCATGGACAAGGCCGCCAAGCAGGTCGGCACGGTTCTGACCATTTCAGACCCGGAACCGGCAGAAAACCCCGGTGAGACGCCCCAGTGGTTGCTGGATTTTGGCAACGGTGTCTATCTGGCCGTTTACGGTCAGAATGATCTGGCAACGGTGTACACCGGCGACCATCTGGATACCACGTTGGAAACCATGACCGAAGAACTGACCGGCGTCTATCTGGACCTGGACGGCACATTGGCGAGCGCCATGGAAAATCCCACAGAGACGTGGGAATGACGCAGCCATAGATACTCCTCCCGCTCTGAGAGGCGGCGTAAAAAATCAGATGCATTGCATCCTCCCTTGCAGCGTGCGTCAGGCTGCTCTCTTCTCCCGTACAAATCAGCATTTCTCCTTTGTTCAATCTTATCTTTGAGGCATACACCATCTTGACTATTGGATATCGTTTGATATAATATTTACATATGCCATAGATGCGTCCATGTCTGTAATGACATAGTATTTCATTTGGTAATTTTCCCCGGTTTCTCTCTATATTATTGGATAAGCTCCAATAAATTTCGCATTTTTTCTATGGTATTCGCAGAAAGAATCAGAACAAAGGTGTGTGTGTGTATGGGGATTCTTCGTACAATCAAAGGAAACTGCTGCAAGATTGGGCTCTGGGCGGCCGCGGCGCTGCTAATCGTGGGAGTGGCCATGGGCTGTGTCTATGCGTCGGAACCATCGGCCAATGTTGCCGTCTCCTTCGTCAACTACGATATGGGAACGTTGCCCGGCGCCTACCCCAGCGGGTCCGTACCGGACGGCGCCATGCTGTATACCGCCGCAGATCTTGAAGCTGTGGACGGATTTCAGCCGTCTGCCGGCTGTACTTGGTACTTATACAAGGAAGCGGCCGATGGAGAGGATGCCTTCGGCCCCGCCGCTATTCCCGATCCGCCATCTCGGGTGGGCTATGAATTCTACGACTGGGCTTCCCTGAACACCACCAACGCCGATGGACTCCACACAGTGGGTGGCGACACCGTGTTTCTGGCCCGCTACGCCCGCTCCGGCCAGTATCTGGTCAATTTCTACTATCAATATAATGACGATACCCGCAGCGTGGCAGCCCCCACCACCTCTACCGTCGGCGGTTTGGGAGACTCCGTCTCCATGGAGCTGCCCCAGCTGGAAACGTTGAACGGCCTGACCCCTCAGATTCACTGTCTCTATGAGGAGGAAACGGCGCCCGGTGTCGCTGAGGCCAAGGCGGCCGCGGAGCAACTCAACACCATGCTGCAAAATGGTACCTTTTCTGCCACCTTGGACGAGAGCTTTCTGGAATTGTGCCGGACGGCCTGGTTCGTGGAATGGGATACGACTACAAACAACTATCAAACCGACGAAAATGGCGTTGTGCGGATCAATATTCCAGTCGTCTATGCATTCGATGGAACGGCCTCCTTCCAGGTACACTACTATCTGCAAGGCGCCGACGATCCCCGCAGCTATGAGCCTGTGGAAGCGGATTTTGAAACAGCGCAGATCTCCGGCAGCACCCATGTCAGTCTGGAGGAACTGGGACTTGTCAAGGAATACGAAGGGTTTACCCTCAATGCCATTTCCCGCCAGTATGCCGCCGGCTATACGGTAAGCCCCAACGGTTCCACGGTCATTGATCTGCACTATGACCGGGAGATGTACTACGTCGCCTATGCCCTCCACGGCGGCAATTTACGCGAACCGGTGGCGTACCGTTACGGACAGACCCTGCCCACCGGCAAGGCCGCAGACAACAGGCTGCTGGCCACGCCGGTGCGTGCAGGTTATACCTTCACCGGCTGGACCTACCGCAGCAGCGACGGAACCGAACTATCTGCACTGCCTGCCACCATGCCCGCATACGATCTGGTGCTGGAGGCCAACTGGGAGCCGGCTGCCACCACGGTCACCATTGCCTACTGGATGGAAAACGCCAACGACAAGGACTATACGCCGGTAGCCAGCCGGGAGATCAACGTAACCACCGAATCTGTTTTGTCCTATGAGGATATCGCCACATTTCTGGAACCGGATGCCGATGGAATGCAAGCCGCAGGCATCTCAGACGGCGCTTACTTTTCCCTGGTCACCGATGGAGACAAGGCCATCTCTCCCGTCACAGCCGCCGGAGACGGCAGCACCACCATCAACGCCTACTATGACCGTAAGGAGTATACGCTGGTGTTTCATATCGGCAAGGTTGTGGGCAACAGCTATCAGATTTCCACCAGCGGTAATTCCAGCAGTAAAGCAGGGCCAACGGATTGGACCAGTGGCTATTCCGGCTGGAAATCCGGCGCTGATGCTGTGGAATTGACCATGAACGGTCACGCATATCAAATCAGTAATGATACGGAACTCTGTTACCAGATCACAGCAAAATACGGCGCTTTTATCGGTGATGAGTGGCCTGCGGCCAATGAGAATACCGTTCCCAAAACGGTCTCTTCCGGCGGCATAACGTATCAGCTGTTCACCTGGGGCACCCATGCAGCCAGTCCCTATTTTAAAAACAAAACCAATAAAAATATCATGGGTGTCTACTCCACCATGTCCGCTGAGCTGATCATTCAGGCGGATCGGCCCGATATTCCCCACCATCTGACCGCCTATTGGGCCAAGATTTCCGGCAAGGGTGCCAACGGCAGCAACAACGGCGAGTACAAAATTCATCACTATCTGTTGGAGGCCGTTCCCGGCGCGGTGGATGCCAACACGCCGCTGGTTTCCTTTGATGATTATCAAAACTACACCAGAATCTCCGTGTCACAAAACACCAATCCAGCCACTGCCGGTATCACATCCATTGGGTTTTATGAGTACGAGGAATTGCAGGTGCGCACCACCCATACCTCCGCCGGTCAGAATCCCCCGGCCTTTGCCAATCTGACGTTCCAATACGGCTGCTACAACGGTGCGGACGTGTATTTCTTTTACACCTATGACAACTACACATTGACCTATTATGAGAACAATCCCGACCTTACCGGCGGCAGGCCTGCGGCGTCCCAAAACATTCCCTTCCACTATGTCGGCGGCAAGCCTCTGAAGGATACGCTGGCTGTGTCGGACTTTGTCCATGATTATGAACCGGAGAACCCCTATACCTGCCAGTACGGCAACCAGCACCTGTTTGCCGGTTGGTACCGGGACCCGGCGTGTACCATCCCCATCGATTGGGACACCATCGCCTCGGAAAGCTCCATGACAGCCTATGCCAAATGGGACTCCCCCACCTTCGACCTGACCCTGGAGACCCCCGGCGGCAGTCTGTCGGAGGATATCCTACAGAGCATTCGGGATAAGGGCTACGCCGTGGAGGTCACGGCGGACAGCGGCGGCTGTTCCTATCGCATCCATGATGTCACCGACGGTACGCCCATCAATCAGGTCCTGGGCCGCTCCCAGCATCCGGTGAACCGCTACGGTCTGGAATTTCAGGACTGGTATGAGACCGATGCAGACGGCCTGGCCAATCGATTCCTCTTTGATGACTCCCAGGTGATGAACGGCCACCGCACTCTCACGGCCCACTGGGTGGAACAGGACACCGGCGTCTATGTGGTTCGAGCTTTGACGACCCAGAACCCCTACAACGGTCTGGAACCCGTGGAAGTAGACGGCGTCGTTTACTACCGTCTCCGTCAGGATGAGACGGTGTCGGGTCTGGTCGCGGGCAGCACCGTCACCCTGGAGCCCCGGCTAATCAGTGCCTATCTGCCCACCCACGGCAGTCTGACCCGCATCATCACCGGCTCCGCGGACGATCCCACTATCTTTGACTTTGTATATACGCCCATGGGGAACCAGACCGTCACCTACACGGTCCACTATGTGCTGGACATCGGCGAAAATTACGGCCGTACCGCCTCTGCCAACTCCATTGCCCTTTCCAACTCCGTCACGTTCACCCTGTCGGCAGGCCGTGCCCGCAGTACCAGTTCCATTACCGGCGCCATCCGGGCCATAGCGGCGCCAATTCCCGGCTATGTCCCCCGGAACGGCTATCAGTCCGGCATGGTATTGTCCAGCTCAGCCGACGAAAACCACCTCTACTTCTACTACGTCGCCAACGCCGATGCGGGAGCGGATCTGGGCCTGGTTGGCGGAGAGGAACCATACGGCGTTTCCTGCCGGGTGGACTATTACATTTGGGATGCTGCCACCGGCGAATACACTTTGCAAGACACCACAACCATGGAAAGCGCTGTGGGTACCATTCTGTATGCCGCGCCCTATGCCCGGCAATATCTGAGCCAATCCGATACGCCCGATTTGGCCTTAGATCAAACCCATACGTCCTCGTCTGTTGTGGTATCGGAACATGGAAACAACACCCTCCCCCTCTATTTCAAGCCGTCTTCCGACGGAGAGAGCCCTCCGGACACTGATTGGAACCACCCCGCAGAAGATCTGCCGGAGCCCCAACCGAACTATGTGCCCACGCTGCCGCCTGCGCCGGTACCGGATACCGATGGAACCGGCGATGGTGAATCCGGCAGCGGTGAATCTGGCGGCGGCGAATCCGGCGGCAACGAATCCGGCAGCGGCGAGACCGGCGGCGGTGAATCTGGCGGCGGCGAGACCGGCGGCGGCGAATCCGGTGGCGGCGAGACCGGCGGCGGCGAATCCGGCGGCGGCGAATCCGGCGGCGGCGAATCCGGTGGCGGCGAGACCGGCGGCGGTGAATCTGGCGGCGGTGAATCCGGCGGTGGTGAATCCGGCGGTGGTGAGACCGGCGGCGGTGAATCCGGCGGCGGTGAGACCGGCGGTAGTGAATCCGGCAGCGGTGAATCCGGCAGCGGTGAGACCGGCGGTAGTGAGACCAGCAGCGACAACACGCCTCCCATCTACTATACCCTCCACTATGCATCCAACGGCGGTACGGTCTACCCGGCGGAACAATACACCGCCAACACCGTAGTCCCCCTGGACAAGACGCCCCTGCGGGCAGGCTGCCACTTCACCGGCTGGTATGCCGACGCGGCCCTGACCCGGCCCATCACCTCCGTCACTATGACCGGCAACTACACGGTTTATGCCGGATGGGAGTCTTCCACTGTACCGGAGCTTCTCAACGGAACCGATCATTTCGCCTATATCATCGGTTATGCCGATGGCACCGTGCGGCCGCTGGCGCAGATCACCCGGGCCGAGGTAGCCGCCATTTTCTTCCGTCTTTTGGACCCGGATATCCGGACGGCAGCCCTGACGAATCAAAACCCCTTTGCGGATGTGGACGACAGCGCATGGTACAATCAGGCCGTTTCCACCCTCCACGCCCTGGGCATCTTCCAGGGCCGGACAGAGACGCTGTTTGACGCCGATGCGCCCATCACCCGGGCAGAATTTGCTGCCGTCTGCGCCCGGTTCGACCGCAGCGATACCACTGCGACCAACAGCTTCACCGATCTTGCGAACCACTGGGCGCGAGAGGAGATTGGCTGTGCCGCCTCCCTTGGCTGGATTCTCGGCTATGCGGACGGAACCTTCCGGCCTGATCAGCCCATCACCCGAGCCGAAGCCATGAGTATGGTCAACCGGGTGCTGCACCGGCTGCCGGAAACCAGCGACGATCTGCTGCCGGATATGGCAGTCTGGCCTGACAATCGGCCGGAAGACTGGTACTATCTGACTGTGCAGGAGGCCACCAATACCCATGCCTATATTCAAAAGGGTGATCTGTACGAGACCTGGACGCAGCGGTTGGATGATCCGGACTGGAGTCAATATCAATGACTGTACGTTTCCCCTAACAGTTGTATCCCCGGAATTTTAGAGACGCCCCTCTCCCCTTTGCCTTCAGCCAAGGGGAGAGGGTGATACCGCCAACAAGCCGCCTAAGACAGCATGGTTGGAAAAAAACAGCGCCAGCCCGAAGAAACGGGTTGGCGCTGCTGTATTTTTCGGGACATTCCGAGAAGACGGCGCAAGCATTGGCATACATCCTGTGTAACTCTGACTGGAAGCAATATAGCCAACAATCGTTAAAGCACTCTATAAGGCGTCTGGAACTCCCGGCCATGACGCTGTGCCCCCTTTTGTGCGGATGCTTGTGGCTCGCCCGGTAAACATGTCCGCGGATCAAGTTGTCGGTATCACCGTGGACGGCAGAGGGCGGAAGCTGTTGCGCGTACCGTCCAGCCGCACCTGGTCCGCCCGTGCTGTGTCGAGAATGATATTATTTTGGGAAGTCTCGTCCACCTGCACGGCTATGACGTCCATAGCCACTCGCCGGTCTGCTGTCAGAATGGCCTCCACCTGACGGGTAAAGCAGGAGCCTTCCCGCTCTTCCATACTCTCATCCGCTTCGGTGGTCGCTACGATATGATTACACGCAATATAGTTGCCGCTGCCGGAAACCAGACGGATCACCACCGGCGTCACGCCCAGGGGCTTCAGATACTGCCGCTCCATGGACTCGGAAATGTGGTTGGACACCACCGTGTTGCCGCTGCCGGACAGATGAAACAGGCCGAACGTGTCATCCAGGCCGTTGTCATAGGCCTGCATGGGCGGCCACGGCTCATGGTCCCGGAGGAAGTGGTTGGAGGAAATCAGATTTTCTGAGCAGCTCCCCGCCAGAATGACCATGCCCGGGTAGAACGTATGGAATCGGTTGGCGGTGACGGAGCATCGGACGGCATTGGACAGGTGCAGGCTGCTGCTGCCTCTGGGGAACACGTTGTTGGATGTCACCAGCAGACCGCCGAAGTTCTCCGCAAAAATGGTGTAGCCCCGGAAACCGGCGCCCAGCAGATTGTCGGTGATCTTGGACGCCTGGCCGGAACCGCGCAGCTCAATGCAGTTTCCGCACTCAGCCAGGAAGCAGTCGTGAATGGACAGGGCGTCGGCGTGGCAGCAGGTGATGGCATGCTCCAGATAGATCATGCCCATGCCGGTAAACCGGAACGAATCGTGGGGCACCGCCACATAGACGCCAGTCTTGCCGTTGCAGTATGTATTCTCCGGGTCCTCCGGCATGTCCGCCGTCTCCAGAAAGTGCAACCCGTCAATGCAGAAGTTTTCAAACTCCACGGAGCTGATCCGCGGCTCTCCCTCCCGCTTTACCAGGAAGGCCGCCCGCGCCTCCTCGGTCTCGCCGGGCCACGATTCCACCAGAATACGGCTGCCGCCGGGCCACAGCTCCCGCCACCGGCTCCACTGCTCTCTGGGCGTATTAAAGCGGATGCTGGACGAGGTGAACCCATGGCCGGAGCCCTGGATCTTCAGATAGCTGATATCGATGACCACCTGAGTCCGCAGATGGTAGTCTCCGGGCGGCAGATAGATCACCGCACCGGGCTTACCGCCGCCATTGCGATCTGTGTCCGTCTGATGCAGGCGAATATGGTCCAGAATGCTGTTGATTACCTGGCCCACATCCTCATAGGGATCGCCCACAGGCCATTGGGTCACATCATAGAAGTTGGTTTGTTTCACCGTAAATCCTCCTTGCCGTCATTGGACCGTATCCAGCTGCCAGCTCTCCAGCTGCCGCAGCACAGCCCGACCGCCTCTGGCACAAATCCATGCTCCAGTCTGCCGGGGTGTGGCATAGATATTGTTGGAATGATTGTTGCGATATTGGTCGGCAAACAGTTCCAGGGAGCTCTGGTCCGACAGGATGTGCAGGTCCAGAACCGTTCTGCCGCTGAGCCGCAGGCCGCTGCGGGACACGCCGACGCTCCAGCCGTCGCTGTTGCTGCGGTCCACCCGCAGTTCGCCGCCGTGCAGGTCCACGGTGCAGACCGTCTCCCGGCCCTCGCCGCAGCGCAGGTGCAGCTCCACCGCCTCCGCGTCGGTCTCCGCCATATCCAGCAACAGCTTCAGCTCAAAGCTGATGCCGTCGCCCACCGGCAACGCCACAGGTTCCCCGGTGACCGTTGCCCGCTCCCAGCGCGTATGGTCCCGCCGCAGCGCCTGCAGCTCCGCAGCCGGCACAAACTGTAGCTGGTGATCCTCCGTCATGCGGACCTCCCGGGGCACATTGAAGAAACCGCACCAGCCCTCCTGATAGGTAGGTCCCCAGTCCTTCCACAGTGGCATCCATTCCCAGCCGTTGGCCCAGCTGACCACCAGCCGCCGTCCATCCGGGGCCAGGAAGCTTTGGGGCGCGTAGTAGTCGAAGCCCCAGTCCATTTCCTGGCAGACCTGCGGGAAAAACCGCCCCGTCTGCTGGTCAAAATCGCCAACCATATAGATCGACGTATGATCGCCTGCACCCATGGGCGAGGTCGTCAGAACATATTGATCACCTACGGGGAAAAAGTCGGGACATTCCCACATATAGCCCCACTCACCCCGACTCTCAGCCAGAATGCTGCAAAACGTCCAGTGCAGCAGGTCCTCCGACCGGTACAGCAGCGCGCAGCCCCGTCCGTGACGGCCTGCGCCGCATACGAGATAAAACTGATCTCCCTGCTTCCACACCTTGGGGTCCCGGAAGCAATCGGGGGACACCCCCTCCGGCGCTGTGATGACCGGATTACCGGCATACTTTTCAAAATGGATGCCGTCGTCGCTCCAGGCCACACACTGAGTCTGCTCAAATCCTCTGCCGTGGTTGGCGCAGCCCGTGTAGATCAGGTACAGCCGTCCATTGTGTTCGATGGCGCTGCCGGAAAAGCATCCGCCCCGCTGGTGGGCGTCGTAACTTTCGCTGGGCGCCAGAGCCAGCGGCATATACTCCCAGTGGAGCAGGTCCTTGCTGACGGCGTGACCCCAGTGCATGCTGTCCCAGAAGCCGCAATAGGGGTTGAACTGAAAGAAATAATGGTAGGCGCCCCGAAAGTATATGAGGCCGTTGGGATCGTTCATCCAGCCGGTCTGGGGCATAAAGTGGTAGCGCTGCCGCATGATTCCGCGGCCCACCGCCTCTTTGGTGCGGTCAATCTCCGTCTGTGCATGGAGAATGCGCTCCTGCATAAGTTTCTGTGACATGGTATCCTCCGATTGTTAGTCTTTTACGGCGCCGGCCGTCATGCCCTGGACAATGTATTTCTGGGCAGCCAGCGAAATGACCATGACCGGGAAACTGAACAAAAACGCACCGGCACACATGGGTCCCAGATCCAGGTTGTATGCCGAAAGGAATCCCGCCAGACCCACCGTAAAGGTCTTGGCGCTGGTACTGGTCAGCAGCAGCGCCAGCAGGAAATCATTCCAGGCCAGGAACAGCGTAAAGATAAAGGCCGTGGCCAGTCCCGGCGTGCAGATGGGCAGAACGACCCGCCAAAAGGTCTGGAAGCTGCTGGCGCCATCCACATAGGCAGCCTCGTCCAGGGTCGCCGGAATCCCTTTGTAAAAGCTCAGCATGGTCCACATGACAAAGGGCATATTGACCGCCGCATACACGATAATCAGCGCTACCCTTGTATCATACAGACCCAGGTCGCAGATCAATTCGTAAATGGGTACCGCAATGCTGGAGGTTGGGATCATTTTCAGGCACAAAACCAGAACCACCAGGGCCACGGACAGATTGGAGCCGGACCGGGAGATGGCATAGGCTGCCAGGGCGCCCAGCAGCAGGGCCAGACAGGTGCTGACTAACGCCACGCTGAGGCTGTTGACCAGATAGCTCCAGGCATCCATCCGGGAAAACAGGCCAAGAAAGTTCTCCACCGACAGCGTCTTGGGAAAGAACGCCGGTGGAATGGCGATGACCTCCTGGCCGGGCTTGAAGGAACAGGACACCACATAGAGATAGGGAAACAGCCAGAATATGGTCAAAACCAACGTCAATGCAATGATGGCGTTTTTTTTCACCGCAGTTTTTCGTTTCATATTGCTCTCCCCACTCCCTTACATGCTTTTTCTGGGGTTCCACAGGCTCTGCATAAACACCAGCGTAAACACCACCAGCACCACAATGAAGATCACTGCCATGGAGCTGGCATAGCCGATGTCGGCATACCGCGTCAGCGTCTTGTAGATGACGATGCTGATGGTCTCCGACGAACTGTTGGGGCCGCCCTCGGTCATGGCCCAGATGATATCAAAGGTTCTGGCAGCGTCGATGATGCGTACCGACAGCGCCGTCAGCAGAACCGGTTTGATCATAGGCAGTTTGATGGTCAGAATCTGCTGCAGTGGGCTGGCGCCGTCCATTTTTGCGGCCTCCAGCACGCTGGAGTTGATGCCCCGCAGACCGGCCAGCGTCATCAGCATCATAAAGGGCGTGGTCAGCCAGATATCCGCAATGCAGCAGGCCAGCAGCGACCACCGTTCGTCAGCCAGCCAGATGATATCACTGCTGCTGGACAGAATCCCCACGCGGGTCAGCAGCTCGTTGACAATGCCAAAGCTGGAGCTCATCATCAGCTTCCAGGTCAGACCGGCTACCAACGGCGCTATCATCAACGGAGCCATCATAATGGATCGCAGAATTCGGCTCCCTTTATAGTTCAATTCAAAAAACAGCGCAAAAACAAACCCCATCACCGTCTCTACGCCGACGGCGATTACAATGTAGACGATGGTATTCCGCAGCTGCTTCAGGAATCCACCAGCCGTAAAGGCCCGAATGTAATTGGCCAGGCCCACAAAGGAACGGTCTCCCGTCAATCCAATCTCAAAAAAACTGTCATAAACCATGGTCAGTATGGGATAAATCAGAAAGGCTCCCATAAAGATGGCCCCAGGCAGGAAAAACAACAGCAATGTTTTTCTGGAAATCAGTCTCATAGTATTCTCCCATCTTCCGGCACAGCATCCCATTGGCGGCCATGCCGACACGGATTTCCCGCACGGGGGGACGCTGCCCCAGGCAGCGTCCCCCGACATCTATTCTCGCAGCAGAGATACCTTGCTTACTTGCCGATGGCCTCGATCTCCGTCTTGGCATTGTTCAGGGTCTCAGTGACGTCCGCACCGCCCAGGCAGGACTCCACCACACCGATGAGGACCTCCTCAATCTGCGCCCAGGTCTTTACCATGGGTCTGGCCTGGGACTGGGTTGCGCCCAGTGTCTCCAGCACAGCCTTGGTGTGCTCCGTACCTGCCTCGTTGCCGGCCGCTTCATAGACAGAGGTTCTGGCCGCGATCTTCAGGGTCAGATCCATGTAGTCGCCGTTGTGTTCATACATGTATTCCACATACTTCTGGGCCATTTCCTTGTTTTCAGAATTCTTCATCACACACTGATACCAGGGACCGGTGGTGGCACCCACACCGGCGCTGCCGCCGATCATCGGCGCGCATCCTACCTTATCGGCGCCCATGGCTTCCACCGCAGCGGAATACTGATGGCTCCAGTTGAGCTGCATGGCCACCTTGCCGTTTGTGAACAGCTCCTGGGATTCCGTAGCAGCCGTGGCCAAGGCGTCGGCAGGCGTGTAGTCGGCGGCAGCGGTCTCTACCATGAAGTTCAGAGCGTCCACATAGGCCTGATCGGTGATGTTCACATTGCCTTCGCTGTCAAAGATCAGCCCCTCGGCGCCGGCCTGGCAGGCAAAGTCCAGGAAAGAGCAGACGGCATCGGAGCCGCTGCCGAAGACGGTGGTGCCGTACATATCACCGGTGGCCAGCTCCTGGGCCAGGGCCTTGTACTCGTCCCAGGTGGTGGGAACCTGATCCTCAGAGATCAGATCCTTTCTATAGATGAGAATCTTTGAGTTGACCCACATGGGATAGCCCAGCAGCTTGCCGTCAATCGTGCCGCTCTCCTCCAGCGTCGGAAGGAAGTCGCTGGTGTCGGCGCCAGTCACAGGCTCAATGGCATCGGCAAAGGCAGCCAGCCACACCACGTCCATGCACGCCACATCGTGTGTGGCCTGATTGGCCCGGATCTCGGTAGACAGCTTGTCGTACATTCCGGTATAGGCCACGGCGTCAATGATGACCTCACAGCCGGTCTCCTCCTGGAACGCAGCGGCAGTCTCTTTGGCCAGAGCCTCCGCAGGAGAGCCGCTCTCCACCAGTACCGTAATGCTGCTTCCCGCTCCGGTATCGCTCTCCTTGTCCCCGGTGGTCTCTTTGGAACCACAGGCGCCCATGGTGGTCATCATGGCCATGGCAAGCACAAAACTGACGATCCGTTTTTTCATTTTTCGCTCTTCCTTTCAATATAATTTTACAGTTGATTGTCCGGTGCAGCCCGATATGGAACGGGTTCCACATCGAAGAATTTATATTGCAACATGGAACCCGTTCCACATTGCAATAGACTCTCTGCCCGGTTGTCTTCATTATAAGCCCCATGGCTTTCAAGTCAATCTTTTTTTGATGATTTTTGTTTTTTTGTGCACATTATAAAACGATCATCCCGGTAATTTGTTAAATATTCCATTACCGCGTTGTATGCCCTTTTCTCAGCGTCACCCCAAGCACCACGCTTTTATTCTGGGGCTTTCTGCCCTGAATCTGATCGGTCAGCAGGCGTACCGCCTCTTTGGCCAGTCCCGCGATGGGTTGTACAATTGTCGTCATGCGTGGTTCCACCACATTGGTCAAAAACGTGCCGTCGTAGGAGACAAAGCAAATATCTCTGGGGACCTTGTATCCCCGCCGCAGGGCCTCGTTCATACATTCGATGGCCAGCCAGTCCACAGCAAAGACACCATCGTAGTCGAATGGTTGGGAGAATACCGCTTCCACCACTTCCTGATAGTATTGGGAATCCAATCGATTCCATTCCAGCTCATACATGGTTGTACGGCAATGTCTCCTAGCCATACACTTCTCAAATTCCTGATGGCGCTGGTGGTACGGCGATTCCACTGCCGTCGAGCCGCAAAAATGCAGAATGTTGCGGCAACTGCATCGCAGCAACTCCTCCGCCGCCATACGGCCGCCGGACGCATGATCCACCGCCACCACCGGGATCTCCTCGTCCAGATAGCGGTCCAGCGCCACAATGGGCTTTTGCACCTTTCTGTATTCCGCAATATCCAGGGAATGCACCCCGCTGATGACGCCGTCCACAATATGTCGGTTCAGCATGTCCAGATATTCCAACTCCGCATTATGGGCTTTGGCCGTATTGCACAGCATCATCTTATACCCCGCGTCATACAGATCCTCCTCCACGCAATCCACAAATTCCGCAAAAAAGGGATTGGAAACGTTGGGGACCATCACCGCAATAATGCCCGTCCGTTTACGATACAGATTCCTGGCCAGCTCATTGGGGGTATAGTTCAACTCCCGCATGGCCTGCTCGATTTTTTCCCTTGTCTCCTCCGCCACATATCCGCTTCCATTGAGCATTCTGGAGACTGTACCGACGCCCACCTGGGCCCGCTGTGCCACATCCTTGATCCGTGCCACATGGATCTCTCCTTATCGTTTTCTCAGTTGCCCATCAGGTTAAACGAAAACAGCTCCACATAATGGCAGCTGCCATACACCCCTGAGCCCATCGTCCATTGGCTATTGATTTTGAATATTATACCGTAAATCAGCTCCTAACTCAAGCCTTGCCTGTATGTGCTCAATGCCCATGCCGTTCAGTTCCTTTACCATGGCGTCGGGGTCGGGTCAATAGGTGGGGTCGAACTTCCATTCGCCCTGTTTGGGCCAGTGGAAGAAATCGACCACGATGACGTCGATGGGCAAACCACGGCGTTTGTATTCCCGGGCCACCTCCAGCAGCTCCTCACACCGCCCGGCCCACGCCGGGATTGTTCCACAGCAGGCCGTAGCCCCGGGACGACACCACAAATGAAGGATGAAGATTTTAAGGTGTTTCAAAACTTCAATCTGTCTCTCTCCGCCAATAGGAAGCGTCGATTTTGCATGGATGGGCTTCAAAAAACGTGAATCGTTCTTGTCATGGAAACACACTCCACCGGTGAAAGAACCGCGGCATCTTACAGCAGGTTCTGCGCTTCCGTATGTTCCATCATCTTGCAGTATTTACCAAGTTTTGATATAATCAGCTTATCAGGCAAAATAAATCAGACCCTGACTGACGGGTTCTGTCATCCAGGCCAGGATGCCTGTCCCCGTGCCAACGTAATCCACTGCCTGTGGAAGCAGTTGGCTTGCCTGTATAATCACTCGATTCTTTTCAATATTGGTACATTAAGGAGCATTCTATATGAGAAACTGTTTCTGTAAACTTGCAGCGCTGTTTCTGTCTGCGGCGCTGCTGCTGGGTACGCTTCCGGCCCGGGCGACGAGCAATGTGGACAATTTCGGCCAGCAGGGCGATGAATTGGTACAGGAAGTATATGATGCTGCCATCAACTTTGCCAACGTGCGCAATGACAAGGTATTTACCTGGCCGTCGGAAGGGACGGTGCTGGTGTATACCGGCACCACCGTGACCGCTACACTGAAAAAGAGCGTGGAACGGTTGGACGGCATGGTGATTCCCGCCGGACTGGTGGTGGATTTTTACCACGATTGCAGTGTGTTGAACAATCCAACATTCCCCCATGGGTACCAATTCATTGCCCAATACGATACCACCGACGGCCAGCCGGACACCGTCCATGCGCAAGAGCTGCTATATGAATTTGATCAAATCTTCGGTACCCATATGGCAGACAGTACCACCACCCACGGCGTCGCGTTCCGGGACTTTTATGATGTCCGGGCCACCGATTATTTTGCCGACGCCGTATCATGGGCATTGGAGGAGAACATCACCAACGGTTCCGGCGCCAACACGTTTTCACCGGATGGCACGGTGACACGGGCTCAGGCCGTGACATTCCTGTGGCGGGCCGCCGGTTCTCCCGCTCCCTCTACAACGGTCTCCCCCTTTACCGATGTGGCCGATTCGTCCCAGTATTATTACAAGGCTGTGCTCTGGGCTGTGGAGCAGGGCATTGCCAACGGCGTTGGCAACAGTCGGTTCAGTCCCGACAGCGCTCTGGCCTATGATCAGTTCCTTGCCATGCTGTGCCGGGCCGCCGGTGGCAACACCGGCAGCGACTGGTCCGCCGACGCCATGACCTGGGCGTCCCAGAACGATCTCACCGATGGGGTAACCATCACCGCCAAAGGGGCCTGTCCCCGGCGGGATGTGGTCTACTTCCTGTGGAAGCAGTCCGGCACGATTCAGGAGACCCCGGACCAGGATCGTAACATGACCTTGTCCGAAGAGGAGATGCTCACCGCGCTGCTGGTCAACGGTCTGGCAGAACAACAAAGCGTCATTGATGTATCGGACTACTATCTCAATGCCGAAACGCTGCTGGCGCTGGCCCGGGAAATCGCAGACATCGATGGAGAAAATCCGTTCTATGTCAATACCATAAACTGCACCCAGGCCCAGGACGGACATGTGCTGACGCTGAATATCGCGTACAGCTTGATCTTTACCGATGGTGTCATTGACAGCAGCAGCGGCGGTAGCTCCTGGATGGTCATCAGTCAGGAGGCCAAAGACAAAGCCAGGGAGATCGCAGCCCAGTACATCACTCCGGATATGTCGGACTACACCATCGCCAAAACCCTTCACGACTATCTGGTGCTCCACTGTGCATACGACATGCGCCTTTACAGCGGCGATATGCCGTATGTCTCCTATACAGCCAGTGGCGCACTGTTGGAGGAAACCGCGGTCTGCGCCGGCTACGCCAAGGCATATGAAGCGTTGCTGACCGAAGCCGGTATTCCCTGCGAAACGGTATCCGGCTATGGAAAAGGTGGATATCACGCCTGGAACATTGTTCAAATTGATGGGGATTGGTACCATGTGGATACCACCTGGGACGACCCCACTCCCAATCGGGAGGGCTATGTCCGCTACAACTACTTCCTGCTCAGCGACAGCGCCATGGGCCGGGACCACAGCAACTGGGATGCCGAGCACCTCTGCACCAGTACCAAATATGATACGTTAGGTCTTCCGCCTGTCACCGATGGGAAAATCTCTGGTGAAACTGGTGCAGGAGCGCAAATAACGGACGATTTTGGTGGGCTGCTGTCTCCTACGGATAACCAAACGTATCGCTCCATTATGGCGCCGATCTATGAACAGCTGATCGCGGCCGGACAGAGTTTGTCGGGGCAATCTGCGAAAATCGACATCAGCGAGTATGAATACGGTTATGTTTTGGAAGCATTGCGTAAGCTCAACGACCATCCGGACTACGGCAGCCGGTTCCTGTATGGCCGGTATGATTCGGAAACCGTGTTTGTCTACGACCGCACCTACGCCGAAGCAACGATGCAAGTGTATCTCCAGGAAGTGGAACAGGCCGTCGCGCAGCGGGAAGACGCCTACCGCACGCCGGAGCGCTGTACGATGGAGCAGTTGACCTTGTGGTATCAGGTCAGCGACCTGCTGCGTCAGGAGGGTTATCGTCTGGGCGATTTTGTCTCCGGTGAGGATTTTACCATTGGCACCGCCTATTCCGGCAGCACCGGAAATGACGCAGATGGCTGGTCCTATACCATTCCATTGCAGTACAACGATTGACTGTCCGGTTCCACCCTTCTGAGCAAATACCAGCAGCTGGCCAATCTTCTGCTGCAAAACCGCTGCATATGGAGCTGTAAAGTTTTTGTATGCAATCTATATTTCCTATAGCAAACTGCCCAACTCCGTACATGGAGTTGGGCAGTTTGTATCACCTAAGGGTTCCTGTATTGACACCAGCATTGCCAACCGGCTATTCCAGCAAATCCAGCAGTTCCTCTTTAGACATCTGGAGAATGGCGCCCTCGTTGCCTTCTCCGATGGTCTCCATCAGAGCGGCTTTTTTCGATTGCAGTTCCAGAATCCGCTCCTCAATGGTGTCCTTGGCAATCATCTGGTAGACTTGGACATGGCGCTGCTGTCCCATACGGTGGGCCCGGTCCGTGGCCTGGCTCTGGGCCGCCAGATTCCACCAGGGGTCATAGTGGACGACCACGTCCGCGGCAGTCAGATTCAGACCCGTTCCGCCAGCTTTCAGAGAAATCAGAAACACCGACGCCTCCCCCCGGTTAAATGCCTTGACCAACTGGGCTCTCTGCTCCTTTGGCGTGGAGCCTTGGAGCGTGAAATGGGAAATGAAATGGGCATCCAACCCCGCCCGAATTCGGTCCAGCATGGAAGTAAACTGGGAAAACAGGAGAATCTGATGGCCGTTCTCCACCATACCGCTGCACAATTCCAGCACCGCCTCCAACTTACTGTGGGGGCCATCATAGTTTTCAAAGCACAGCTCCGGCGCACAGCAGATCTGCCGCAGCTGGGTCAGCGCCGCCAAAATGGCCAGCTTCCCCTGCTCCCCGGTTTCCAGGTTCTTCCGCGCCTGCATGGCCGTGGCATGATACAACTTCCGTTCCTGCTCTGACAAAGGGATTCTGCGGACGTACTCAATCTTTGGTGGCAGCTCCTTGAGCACGTCTTTTTTCAGCCGCCGCAGCAGGAAGGGCTGCACCAGTCGCCGCAGCTGCTCCATAGCATCCTTGTCACCGCTTTTGACCACTGGCTTTTCCAGCTTTTCTACAAAGCTCCTGTGGGTAAACAAATAGCCGGGCATCAGAAAATCGAAGAGATTCCAAATCTCGCTGAGACGGTTTTCAATGGGCGTACCCGTCAGGATAAATCGCTGTTGACATAGAATCCGCTTCACCGCCTTGGAAATCTGGGTGGACTGGTTTTTGATGTGCTGGGCCTCGTCCAGTACACAGCAATAGAACTCCGTTTTTATATAGGATTCGATATCCTGACGCAGCAACTCATAGGAGGTCACCCACAAGTCGGCCTGGTTATAATCCTTTCTCAGCTGACGGCGCTCCGCTGCCGTACCCAGAATGGCGGCAGCCCGCAGCTCCGGCGCAAATCTTGCCAATTCGTCCATCCAGTTGAAAATCAGAGAGGCCGGACACACTACCAGACTGGTACGGCCCACAGCCGTCCGGGTAACGGTTGTCAGATAAGCAATAACTTGCAGGGTTTTTCCCAGGCCCATCTCATCGGCAAGAATGCCGCCGAAACCGCAGGATTCCAGAGTTTTGAGCCATTGAAAGCCGGTCTTCTGATAGGGGCGCAAAATGGGTTCCAGTTCCGGCGGCAGCGGATATTCGCCGTCGACCCCAGAGCGGAACTGTTGCATCATGGCGCGGAACTGCCGGTCCCGCCGCACCTCCAGGTTTTCCCCGGTTTTCAGCAGTTCCTCCACATAAGGGGCCCGAAACGCCGGCAGTTCCACCGTCCCCGCTGTCAGCTGCTTCGGCGTCAGTTGCAGCATATGGGCCATTTCTGCCAGGGTTTCATAGGCGGAGCCATCCAGAGCCAGATACCGGCCGTCGGTCAGCTTATGGTAACGGCGCTTCTTGAGCATACTCTGATAGAGCGCCTCCAATTCCTGGGGTGGAAATCCCCCGGTATCCAGCTGCACCGTCAACATTCCATCGCTGACGGAAACGCCCACAGCGGACGGCCCCGGCTCCACCCGTTTTCCTTGCAGCCGGTCGCTGAGAAATACCTCCCCCCGCTCCTGGAAGGTCTGTATCCCTTCACTGAGCAGTTGAAACAGCGCCGTGTCATCGATTTCCCATTGGAACACGGCGCCCCGGACCCATTGAAACGACTGTTCCACCAGATATTTGGCCTGCTCTTCCGCCAGAACGTCCCGCTTGATTCCCGGCGGGGCCGCTGCCCCCAGGTCAAACGTATCGGCATCATACCGAAACGCCAGACGCAGCAGCAGCGTCCTATTTTCCAGGTCCAGGTAAAACTGCGGCACACATTCATCGGGCAAAAACTCCGTCAGTAAACCATCCGGATCATATAACTCCACCATATTTTGAATGCGGGGCACCACACAGCTGCAAAACAGTGGCAAATCCTCCATGGACAATCGCATTGTATGGCTGGCGCTACCCAGCAAGGGCTGGACATTTTTCTGAAATTCCGCGTCACAGCGGATGAATTGCTTCGCACTCAGTCCATAGAATCCACTGGAATCTCCAAAAAATCTCCAGTCCTCCTGACTGTCCCATTGCAGCTGTGCACCTCCAGAATGACGGCGAATTGTAACTGAGACCTGGGGACGGCTCTCCTCCAGACAAACCGGATTTGGGCTGTCCGCCACAGACACTGTGGTGTTTTGAAGCAGAGAAAACCACTGTTTTAGCGCAAAACCAGTCAATAAAATCTGATTTTTAGGTAAGATTGGCCTAGGCAATCCCCAATGGTCAAATTGTGTTTGCAACTGCATGGGTATTTGATCCAATAATAGATTCAACAGTTCGCGAGAGTGGTCGTCAAATTGTTCCCGTCTATGCGTCAGCGTTAATGCCTTTCCATAGACGACAGTCTTCTCCAGCCGGAACGCCTGCGCAAATTGTCCCAAATCCCGAACCATATACAATTTATCAATTCCCACTTGAAAGGACCATGTGGGGTAGCTATCCCCACTTCCCGGGTGCAGAATGGGGCGCAGCTGCACCTTTGGCTCGCAGGAGAACATGGCATTGGACTGTAAAAAATACGATTGCAACATCCGGTCGACTGCTCCGTCACTGCGGTTTTTGTACACGGCATCCCGCTGGCGTAGATAGAAAATCAATGCTGCCGCAACGTGTTTGCAGATTCCTTTATCCGCAAATCGCGGACAGGAGCATTGAATCCGCAGTTTTTCCCCTTTCATATGGACCGACACATCATAAGAATCTGTCCCCGTCACTTGGCAATGGAGTTGACAATTTTCTTCCGGGCCATCTGCTGTCAAATTTTGGACACGTCCTTTTTGTACATATTGCACACCCAGCGCATAGTCCCTTTGGGAAAATATCCTTTTAATGTCATCCTCTTGCCAAATCATTGGAGATTCCTCCTGCCGGTGGAACAACCGCGCTGTTCCAATTGCACTGGCTGCACTTTACCGGCATCGGCTCTTTTTTCAGGTAAGCCAGCATCTTTTGTGTGCATCCAATTTGCATCTTATGGCTCCTCTTTCTTTTTTTCCGCTGCCTGTTGTTCCAGTATTGCATCAATGTTGTCAATGAGGAAATGCTGTGCTTCCTCCGTATAGAGAATCACCTGGTAAGTGCCATACTGTCCCGTTCGTTCTTCTAGAAAAATACCAATTTTATTTCCATTTTCCGTCGGATATTTTTTCTTTTTACCGTCAGAAAATGTCTGTTCTCGAAGCAGTCCCACAGACAGCAGCCAGTCGGTAATGGTACGGTATCCAAACTTTTTCATGGAGTCATTGGATACCGCTTCGTTGATCCGTTTGGCAATCTCGCTGACTGAAATGGGCGTAGTCGAAAAGGCAAAACGGTCCCGCTCCCCAACTGTGATGGCAAACGGCAGCTTTTTTCCCTGTTTCGCCGCCGCCATGCCGCCTTGGTCGATTAGCTGCCGCAGCACATCCGACACATAGAACAGGCAACGGGAAATCCGCACTTGATTGACCACATCCGTATCCGGCAAAATGGAATCATCCAGCGGATTGATTCCGTTGGTCAGCTTGTCCAGATACCCCTTGGCGTGTTTCATGAGTTCCAGTTCTGTCATGGCTTATTCCCCCTTTTTCCAACATCATTAGCAAGAAGTTTGGCAGACGCAAGGGCATATTCCCTGCGGCTGTTGCTTAATGTATGCTCCATCATAGATCGTGTCCTTGAGTTAAATGGTTTGATTGATTATACCACAAAGCAGCGTATTCTCAAAATCTCATTCACCGTTTTAACTACACCAGATATCTTTTTCCAGCGTAATTGCAGTATCATCAGAACCCTGCTCTCTGACGTGGAATCACGCTCCCATTTTCCGCATACACTCCACCAGTGAAAGAATAGAGGAGTGTTGCAGCTTGAAGGAGAACATCGAGGAACGGGCCTGCCGTCTGGCTGTGTACATGATCGAGAACCGCGCCACCGTCCGCGCCGCGGCACAGAAATTTGGAATCTCTAAATCTACTGTACATAAAGACCTTTCCGAACGCCTTCCCCTCTGCAATCGCGTTCTGTACGACCAGGTCAAATCCCTTTTGGAGCAGAACAAGGCCGAACGCCACATTCGCGGCGGCATGGCAACCCGCAACAAATTCAAACCGCCCTGACCAAACACCGCCGCCGTTGCTGTGCCTTCGGCGGCGGTGTTTGACTGTCATGGAATTGCCTAGGCCATATGTCATCGCAGCAGCGACAGCGCAATCGCCTTTTTTATTGTGCAAATTATACAATTTATACAATATAGTTTGAATCATTTGTACAATCGTTTTTCTTTTTGTCTTTATTGTACAAAAAACTTTTTGATTTGCTGAAATATTTTCAGAAATCAGTTGAAACTTTCCATTACTTGCCGTATACTAGCTGTAACAGAGGGGCTGCGGCCCACCTCTTACTGGTTAAATTGAACACCATCAAGATTCAGGAGGGCGATCATCATGTACAATCGTATTTACAACTTCTCCGCCGGTCCGGCCACCATGCCGGAGCCTGTGCTCGAAGAAATCCGCGACGAGATGCTCAATTACCGCGGCAGCGGCATGTGCGTCATGGAAATGAGCCATCGCTCCAAGGTGTTCCAGACCATCGTGGACGAGGCCGAGCAAGACCTGCGGGACCTGATGGGCATTCCCGACAATTACCATGTGCTCTTTATCCAGGGCGGCGCTACCCTGCAATTCTCCATGATTCCCATGAATCTGCTGAAAAACGGCGTGGCCGACTACATCATCACCGGCAGCTGGTCCAAGAAAGCCTATCAGGAGGCCAAGAAGTTCGGCAAGATCAATGTGCTGGCCTCCAGCGAGGACAAGAATTTCTCCTACATCCCCGACTGCTCCGACCTGCCCGTGGACCCGGAGGCCGATTACGTCTACATCTGCGAAAATGAGACCATCCACGGCACCACCTATCAGACGCTGCCCAACACCAAGGGAAAAATTCTGGTGGCCGACCAGTCCTCCATGTTCCTGTCCAAGCCCTGCAACGTCTCCGACTACGGCATGATCTATGCTGGCGTCCAGAAGAACGTGGGCCCCGCCGGCATGGTCATCGCCATCATCCGCAAGGATTTGATCCGGGACGACCTGGGCGACAAGCTACCGGTCTATATGAACTACAAGACCCACGCCGACAGCGGTTCCATGTACAACACCCCCAACTGTTGGGCCATCTACTGCTGCGGCAAGGTCTTTAAGTACCTCAAGAGCATTGGCGGTCTTGAGGCTATGCACAAGCTCAATATGGACAAGGCCAAGGTGCTCTATGATTTTCTGGACCAGTCCAAGCTGTTCCGCGGCACCGTGGAGCCGGAGTTCCGGTCTCTTATGAATGTACCCTTTGTCACCCCCACCAAGGAGCAGGACGCCGATGTGGTGGCCGCCACCAAGGCCGCCGGCTTCGACAACCTCAAGGGCCACAAGAGCGTAGGCGGTCTCCGGGCCTCCATCTACAACGCCATGCCCAAGGACGGCGTTGTGGCTCTGGTGGACTTCCTCAAGAAGTACGAGGCCGAGCACGGCTGATCCCCATTCCCCCAACACCCACTTTTAGAAACGGAGGATAACCCCATGATGCGGATTCTCGTAACCGACGGTATGGATCAACAGGCCGTATCCCAGCTGCGGGCAAACGGTCATGAAGTCGTGGAACAATTCTATGAGCCGGACCAGCTGGGCGAAGCCCTGCGGGAGTTTGACGCGGTCATCATTCGCAGCGCCACCAAAATCCGCGCTCCCCACATCGAACAGGCCAAGGGTTCCCGACTGAAGCTCATTATCCGGGCCGGTGTCGGCATCGACAACATCGATGTGGCCGACGCCGAGGCCGCCGGCATCGCCGTGCGCAACACCCCCGGCGCGTCTTCCGCCGCCGTGGCGGAGCTGGCCCTGGCCCATATGTTCTCCTGCGCCCGGTATGTGTCCATTGCCGGACACACCATGCGGGAGGGCAAATGGGAGAAAAAAGCCTACAGCAAGGGCGTGGAGGTCTGCGGCAAAACCCTGGGCATCTGGGGCTATGGCCGCATCGGCATGGCCCTGGCCCGGATGGCCCACGGTCTCGGTATGACGGTTCTGGTCAACAACCGTTCCGGCAAGACGGCAGGCCCCGACGACCCGGCAAAATGGGTTCCCGTGGACGAGTTACTGGTTCGAGCGGACTTTATTTCGCTAAATATGCCCTCAACTGAAGCAAAACCCTTGATAAATCGGGAAAGTATTGCTAAAATGAAAGACGGAGTGATTCTCATCAACACCTCCCGCGGCAGCAATATCGACGAGGATGCCCTGCTGGACGCCCTCAACAGCGGCAAGGTCCGCGCTGCCGGTCTGGATGTGTACGCTGAGGAGCCCACCAAAAACGAAGCGCTCTACCAGCATCCCGCCGTCTCCTGCACCCCCCACATCGGCGCCGGTACCCGCGAGGCCCAGGGCCGCATCGGCATGGAAATCGTCGAGATCATCGAGAGCTTCGGCTGATCCCCTCCGCCGTTGGGCGGCGTCTGCCGCGTGAAGGACATCTATTATGTAAGGAGCATCATGAGTATGAATGCGTACATCAACAGCGTCATTGAGAACGTGAAGAAGAAGTATGCCCACGAGCCCGAGTTTGTGCAGTCGGTGGAAGAAGTGTTTTCCTCCATTGAGCCGGTCATCAACGCCCATCCCGAGTATGAGAAAGCGGATCTGCTGACCCGTATGGTGGAACCGGAGCGGATGTTCACCTTCCGTGTCTGCTGGATGGCCGATGACGGCCAGTGGCACACCAACACCGGTTATCGCTGCCAGTTCAACGGCGCCATCGGCCCCTACAAGGGCGGTCTGCGGTTCCATCCCTCCGTCTATCCCGGCATCATCAAGTTCCTGGGCTTTGAGCAGACCTTCAAGAACTCTCTGACGGGCCTGCCCATCGGCGGCGCCAAGGGCGGCTCCGACTTCGACCCCCGCGGCAAGTCTGACGCTGAGATCATGCGCTTCTGCCAGAGCTTTATGACGGCTCTGTATCGTTACATCGGTCCCGATGTGGACGTTCCCGCCGGCGACATCGGCACCGGCAGCCGCGAGATCGGCTACCTGTACGGCCAGTACCGCCGCCTGAAGGGCACCTTTGAGAACGGCGTCCTCACCGGCAAGGGCCAGAGCTACGGCGGCTCTCTGATCCGTCCCGAGGCCACCGGTTACGGTGCAGTTTACTACCTGTGCGAGGTCCTCAAGCATGAGAACGACACCATCGAGGGCAAGACCATTGCCTGTGCCGGTTTCGGTAATGTGACTTGGGGCATCTGCAAGAAGGCCACGGAGCTGGGCGCCAAGGTGGTCACCCTGTCCGGTCCCGACGGCTACGTCTACGACGCCGACGGTGTCAACACCCCCGAGAAGATCGCCTATCTGGTGGAGATGCGCAACAGTGGCCGAGATAAGGTCCAGGATTATGCCGACAAATTCGGCGTGCCCTTCTACCCCGGTGAAAAGCCCTGGGGCGTCAAGGCCGACATCATCATGCCCTCCGCCACCCAGAACGACGTGAATCTGGACGAAGCCAAGAAGATCGCCGCCAACGGCGTCAAGTACTATATTGAGGTGGCCAACATGCCCACCACCAACGATGCCCTGGCCTACCTGATGGAGCAGAAGGGCATGATTGTGGCCCCCTCCAAGGCCGTCAACGCCGGCGGTGTCGGCGTCTCTGCCCTGGAGATGAGCCAGAACTCCGAGCGTCTGAGCTGGACCGCCGAAGAGGTGGACGAGCATCTGCACCGCATGATGGTCAATATCCACAACGCTTCCGCCGAAGCCGCTGAGGAGTACGGCCTGGGTTACAACCTGGTGGCCGGCGCCAACATTGCGGGCTTCAAGAAGGTTGCTGCCGCCATGATGGAGCAGGGCGTGTTCTAATCCCAATCAACAGCACGAACCGGGTGCGCTGCCGTGCAGCGCACCCGGTTTTTCACACTATAGCACTGTTCTCGGAAATTTTTCTGACGGAACAGCGTATGTCGCCAGGATCACTAAGCTGTTACTTTTTTCAATGGCCTGCAGAAAACAACAAGCGAACAAAGTAAGAAACTTGTAATGAGGTAGCTGTTAAACAGTTGCTCAATGAACACAACGAAAAATAGATTGTCAGCGAAAACGTCATAGATGCGGAAGGTAGACGCCCAAGTAAAATACCATTTGTGCGGCATATTTTTTAAATGCAGAATCACAGATAGTCCTAAACAGCCGCAGAGTAGAATGAGAAAAGGCCAATTTCTGTCGCCCCTGAGAATATTCCGGTTTTTCCTCCTATGATAGACCCCGACACAAAGCACTGCTAAAAATCGACTGAGATAGGCAAAAATGAGTACCCAGTCTACACTGTTCCCATGTTTGATGTAGAGCAAATTACTGATATAGAAAACCGGTGTAAAAATCAGATATACGATCAGGACGGAAACAAAGCATTTCAGCAATACCTTAAACAGATTCTGTTTTACATCAATATTGGAAATCATAGTAACCCTCCTGTACTTATAGATTTATATCTATTTGAAGCTATCGGCAGCGCCTTTCCGGCATCTTACTCATTTAATATATCGGCAAATTGTGGAATAAAGTTAAGGTTGCACCGACAATACAGCAAAGCAGTCTGGCGGTCCGGGCCTGGGCCGCCATGAGCCTGGCTTCCCTCTCCGTAGGAACGCAATTTTTTCAATTCCTCCGCTATGCGCAGACAAGGGACTGGTCCTCCATCGAGGACACCATCTATGTTCTGGTGGGGGTGGTGGTGTTATTTTTGTCCATCAGCATTGGTTTGACCGGCCTGATGCTCTTGGTCCATGGCCGCCGCAAAGTGAAATGAGCAGCCACAGCTGGATCGCCCGGCTTTGCTTTCTTCACTGGAAGTAGCAGTTTTTATATTATTCATGGGTAAATCTTAATAAATATCCGTCTGGATCTTGTACCAGAAATTCTTTTTGTTCTAAAGACTGACCATTAATTTCGTATTTGTTAATCATCATAGGACGAAAAAGTGGATACTGGGAGCGGACAATGTGCTGATAAAGTTTTTCAATGTTGTCTACTTCAATCGAAAAATTAACGCCTCGACCAAAAGGATACGTCATTTCTGCAACATTCCATCCATCTTCATGCAGTTCCTCAAACATGAATTGAGTACCTTCAAAAGATAGGAATAGGAACTTATCCTCTCGTCTTTCATATTCCAGCTTAAACTTCAACACATCGAGATAGAAATTTTTTGTTTCTTCTATATCTTTAACTGTCAGTTCCGGTATGAGTTGATTGAACTCCATCCTATTACGTCTCCTTCGCTACAGCTTTGGGTTAATCGCGTTTCGCAGATCAAAACCCCCGGCGCGTCCTTTGGGGCGGCTGCCGGGGGCTTTTGGGGCGTTCCATTCAGATTTTATAGTAGTGGGTATTCTTACTTTTCTCCCACAAACAGAAAGTGATTCGTCATGCCAAACAGTTCGGGCTTTTCGCATATGTAGAAGTGATATCGAAGATATTGCGCGTAGTCCTCGTCGGTCATTTTGTTGATCCTTTCCGCCATCAGTTCGGAAGCCCCATCCGCCGCAACCTCGTGCAGTACCCTGATGCCTCCTTCAGCAAGAACCGCTCTTGCGGCATCGACTGTGTGGAACACAAATGGGAAATTGTTGAGCTTGAAAGTTTTCTTATCATAGTCTCCGCTTGAAAAGTAGTTCACATCGTATGCAAGTTCGGTGAGAAATACAAAGTCATTGGAGATAAAGGCAAAGAAAATCTTGCCGGTATTCTTGCAGACACGTTTTGCTTCGCTGATACATTTCTGTTTGTCCGCCTCGTTTTCTAAGTGATACAGCGGGCCGAATAACAGTACAATGTCAAAGGAATTCTCTGCATAACGAGACAGGTCAAGCGCATTTCCTTGAACGAGGTCGATATGATCTTCAGGAGTGAGCTTCTTTCTGAACGCTGCGATATTGGCATCGGCAAGTTCAAGCGCCGACACTTTATATCCCTTACGGGCAAAGTACAGGCTGTATTCACCTGCACCTGCGCCAATATCGAGGATTTTGTCGCCCTCTTGTAAATATTTTTCTATATAATGGACAGTGGTCAGAAATTCAACTCGTACAGCTTTGGAATGATTGAGTCTGCTGTCTTCGTTGAATATATCATATGTCCTGTTCACACGTTCCGTTTCATTTTCAATTTTTTTCAGTTCGATAAAATTCACAGTATTCTCCTTTAAACAAGGTCTCCGGCCCAACCCTTCTGGGTGGCAGCCGGAGACCTTGTTCATATGGAATCAAATCCGATAATAGTTATTGTCGCACAGGGCCGTGAAGCACTGGTTCACCTCGTCATCGGTGAACAGGGAGCCGAACTTCCCCGCCGTCACCAGCGCTTCCAAACTCAAATCCAGACGGCCCAAATCGGAAAGAGCTTCAAAACCGTCGGATCGGCGCTGTTTCTTCAGCAGTTCCCTGGCACACGCCGCGCCGCCGAACCGTTCCACATCGGCCCGCAGCCGCTTCTGGGTCACGCCCAGGCCGTCGGCCTCGTCCATGGCCTGGGTCAACGCCTCGGTGAACGCCTGTTCCAGCTTGTCGCTCATTGCTGCATCCTCGCTTCCACGGCAGCCCGCTCCGGCACGCTGAAAATGCCGCCCAGGTTGGTGGTGGACAGGCTGGCCGCCGTACAGGCAAAGGCGGCGATTTTGGCCATTTCCTCCACGGTCACGTCCTCGGGGGCCTTGTCCAGCTCCAGCAGGCCCGTGACGGCGCTGCCGCCGAAGATATCACCGGCGCCGGTGGTATCCACCACCGTGATGTCGGTGACGCCGGGGACCCGGCCGCTGCCCTTGCCGTTGGCAAAGTAACAGCCGTCCTTGCCCAGGGTCACAAAGACCAGCTTGACGCCGAATTCCTTCAGGAGCTTTTCCGCGCCCTCCTCCACGGAGCAGCCGAAGAGGAACTCCACCTCATTGTCGCTGATCTTTACCACATCGGCGTGGCGGAAGCCCCAGAACATCTGTTCCTTGGCGTCCTCCAGATCGGCCCACAGCGGCTCCCGCAGATTGGGGTCGAAGGTCACCAGCTTTCCTTTCTGCCGGGCGTATTCCACCGCTTTGTAGTGGGCCGTCCGGGAGGGCTCATTGGTCATGCACACCGTGCCGAAGTGGAGCGCCTTGGACTGATCGATGAGATCATAGGGCACCTCGTCGGCCGTCAGGAGCATATCGGCGCCGGGCTTTCTGGCAAAGGAGAACTCCCGCTCGCCGTTGGCGTCCCGGGTGACGAAAGCCAAAGTGGTAAACACCGACCCGTCCACCAGAACGCCGCGGCCGTCAATGCCCACCTGCTGCAAAGTCTGGACCAGCTGGCGGCCCAAGGCGTCATCGCCCACCTTGGCAATCATGGCGGTCTTTTTGCCGTATTTGGTCAGAGCGGCCAGAAAGTTGGCCGGTGCGCCGCCGGGATGGGCGGCCATGACCGGATATCCGTCCTCCTGGATGCGATCCACGGTAAAATCAATCAAAAGTTCGCCGATGGCTGCTACATCATACATTGGGTGTTCCCTCCATTTTTTTGTATCGGCTCCATTATACTCCATGGCCGCCCGTCGGAAAAGAAAAATTTTATGGTTTTTGCGTATATTTTTCGGAAAGCCCTATGGAAACAGTGCGGTTTATGATATACTCATAGTACTACTACAAATCACACAGCGAGGTGTAACCAAATGAAAAAGCGGATTATTGCGCTGCTGTTGTCCCTGGGGCTTCTCTTCTCCCTGCCCACACCGGTGCTTGCAGCGGAATTTACCGATTTGGAGAACCACTGGGCCGCGCCCTATCTCAATGAACTGGCCGACCTGGGCTATCTGACCGGCTATGAGGACGGTACCGTCAAACCCGACCGGATCATCACCGCCTGCGAAGCCATTGCGCTGCTGACCCGGCTCTACAGCCCCACGGAGGACGTATCAGCCCGGATTCATGAAGATTACGGCACCTTTGTTGCCACTTATGTGGACCCCAATCTCAGCTGGGCCTATGACGAGCTGGAACTGTGTCTGGCAACGGGCATTCTGTCCCAGAACGAACTGAAAAACCTGCGTCTCACCTCCGCCATTGACAAGGAGCTGCTGTCTGTGCTCTTCGTCCGGGCATTGCAGTTGGATGACGAAGCCAAGGCGCTCAACGACAGCGGCATGACGCTGACCTTCCGGGACACCGCCGACATCACCAAGGAATATCGGGGCCATATCGCCGTGCTGCTGGACAACAAAATTGTCAATGGCAACAGCGACAACGAGTTCCTGCCCCACTCCCAGGTGAGCCGCGCCGTCATGGCCACCATGCTGGTACGCAGCCTGGAATACCTGGAGGCTCAGAATCAGACCCTGTGGATTGAGAATTACGACGGTACGGTTGTGGAGGGCGTGCTGCTGGATTACAGCGGCGGCCGTCTGGCCCTGCGGGACAATCTGGGATTCCAGCGGACCTATACCATCCCCGCCGGAGCCGAAATCGTCACCAGTAACGGCGACAAGGCGCTCAGCGCCAGCCAGAGCGGTTCCCGCGTCCGGATTCAGATTCGTGACGGTGCCATTGTCCGGGTCACCGTGTACAACCTCACCGGTGTCACCGTCCAGCAGGCCGTGGTCAAGAACTACTCCACCACCAACGGCAACCGATTTTTGCAGATCATCGACGCTAAAACCAAGGAGACCAGCACCCTGATTCTGCCCCAGAACACCAAGGTGTCGTTCACCGACGGCACCACCGGTACGGCGGCGTCTCTGGGTACCGGCATGTTTTTGACCATTATCAAGGATAAAGCCGGTAAGGTTACCGACGTGACGGCATCCGGTTCCACCCGAACCGTGGACGGCGTCATCTCCTCTGTAACCTTCGGCAGCACCGTCAATGTCTACCTCACCGACGAGGACGACAGCACCGTTCAGATTTCCATGGAACTCAATTCTCTTCCCCAGCTCCTGTGGGGCAGCACCCCCATTTCCGTGGACCGTCTGGCCGCCGGCATGGAAGTCACCGTCACCGTTGTGGGCAGCGAGATTCAAAAACTCGTGGCCAAGGACACCACGGAAACCATCCGCGGCACCCTGACCACGGTTCTTGCCACCTCCTCCGGCACCACCTGGACCATTCTGGATGATACCGGCATCAATCACACCCTGACCCTCTCCCCATCGGTCACCATCTACCACAACGGCCAGCTGGTCATGGCTTCCACGGTCCAGGCCGGTGACCTGATCTCTGTCAAGGCCGTGGGCGACACCATTCTCTCTGTGGACCTTTTGACCAGCCACGGCGACTCCTCCCGGAAGCTCACCGGCACGGTGCTGTCGCTGAATACCTCCAAAAAGCAGCTGACGCTGCTGAACAACGTCAGCCAGCGTCTGGTCTATGTGGATGTGGACAATTCCGTGACCATCCTCAACGCCGCCACGGGCCGCACCCTGCGCCTGTCGGATTTGAAAGCCGATCAGGTATTGACCGTCTACGGCAGCTACACCGACGCGTCCACCTTTGACGCCGTCACCATTCTGATTGAAGGTTAATCCAAGGAGGAATCCCATGAACTACGCCGCCATCAAGCCCTGTGACATTGCCAACGGTCCCGGCGTCCGGGTGTCCCTCTTCGTCTCCGGCTGCACCCACCACTGTCCCGGCTGTTTTCAGCCGGAGACGTGGGACTTTCAGTACGGCAGTCCCTTTACCGAGGATACTGTGGCCCATATTCTGGACCTGCTGGCCCCGGACTATGTGGAAGGTCTGACGCTCCTGGGCGGAGAGCCCATGGAACCGGCCAACCGCGAGGCATTGCTGCCCCTGCTGGACGCCGTCCGGCAGCGCTACCCCAAAAAATCCATCTGGTGCTACACGGGATACACCTTTGAAGTTCTGCGCGCCGGGAAACCCGGCCCCAAGGAAACCATTGACGCCATGCTGTCCCATCTGGACGTGCTGGTGGACGGTCCCTTTGTGGAGTCCAAGAAGAATCTGAATCTCCGGTTCCGCGGTTCCTCCAATCAGCGCCTGATTGCCATTCCCTCATCCATTTCCACCGGCTGCACCATCCTTTGGGATGACGGCCGGTAAGCGCAAAGGAGTTTTCTATCGCTATGTTACAGCAACCCATTTCCGTTCAAAAGCTGGACCCCCGGGCCCGCCTGCCGGTCTACAGCTCCGAATATGCCGCCGGTGCGGACCTGTGCGCCTGCCTGGAAGAACCGGTGACCATCGCCCCCGGTGAAACCGTATTTCTCCACACAGGGCTTGCCATGGAAATCCCCGTGGGCTACGCCGGTCTCGTCTACGCCCGCAGCGGTATGGCATCCAAACGGGGGCTGGCCCCGGCCAACAAAGTCGGCGTTGTGGATTCCGATTACCGGGGAGAATTTCTGGTGGCCCTCCACAACCACGGCACCGAGCCGCAAACCATTGAGCACGGGGAGCGCATTGCCCAACTGGTCATCACACCGGTGCTGCGGGGCCAGTTTCAGGAAGCCGATTCCCTCAGCGATACGGCCCGGGGCAGCGGCGGATTTGGTTCCACGGGACGGATGTGATGGATATGGTGCAGACAACCCTTTGCTATTTGGAACGGGACGGCCAATATCTGATGCTCCACCGGGTCAAAAAGGAAGCCGATGCCAACCGGGATAAATGGATTGGCATCGGCGGCAAGTTTGAGGACCGGGAAAGCCCTGAGGACTGCGCCCTGCGGGAGGTCCGGGAGGAAACGGGTCTGACCATGACCGACTACCGGTACCGGGGTATCGTCACCTTTGTATCGGACCGGTGGCCCACGGAGTATATGCACCTGTTCACCTGTACCGGCTGGACCGGTACGGTAAATCCGGACTGCGACGAGGGCGAACTGGCCTGGATTGGCAAGCAGGACCTGTTGGCCCTGCCCATGTGGGCCGGAGACAAGATTTTTCTGGAGCTGTTGGACAGCGACGCGCCGTTCTTCTCTCTCAAGCTGGTGTACACCGGCGAGCGTTTGACCCAGGCCGTGCTCAACGGTAAGCCCATATTATAAATATTGTTTCGGTACTGCCATGATACAAAAAGGGTGCGCTGCAAGATTACTGCAACGCACCCTTTGAACACGTTTGGAAAAAAATCAGTTGGTGGGGAACCGGACGGTAATCGTGGTACCCTTGCCCAGGGCGCTGTCCAGTTCGATGGTGGCATTGTGGATCATGGCCGCATGCTTGACGATGGACAGTCCCAGACCCGTGCCGCCGATCTCTTTGGAGTGGCTCTTGTCCACCCGGTAGAACCGTTCAAACACACGGTTCTGGTGCTCGGTGGCGATGCCGATGCCCGTATCCTGGACCTGGACCACGGCTTCATGCTCCTGCCGGGAGACGGTGACGGTGACGCTGCCGCCCCGGTTGTTGTACTTGATGCCGTTATCACAGAGGTTGTACAGAATATCGCTGAGGAGACGGGGCACGCCCAAAAGCTCCGCCGATTCGCCGCCGCACCGCAGCTGGATACCCTGCTGGGCGGCGTAGGGCTTCAGCCGCTCCACCACATCCCGTGCAATGCTCAGCAAATCCACAGGCTCCTTGGCTTCGTCGCCGCCGCCTTCGTCGAGACGGGACAGGCGGATGATATCCTCCACCAGCGTAATGAGACGCTGGGCCTCGTTGTAAATCTGGTCGATGAACTGGGGCAGATCGGCCTCCCGGACAATGCCGTTCTTGATGATTTCGGCACAGCCGGAAATGGAGTGCAGGGGCGTTTTCAGCTCATGGGACACATTGGCTGTAAACTCCCGCCGCATCTGCTCGGCGTGGCTCTTTTCGGTGATATCGAAGATCAGCAGGACAATGCCGGACACCTGGCCGTCGGAGAGAACGGGGCTGGCCACCAGCTGGTATTCGCTGTCGCCATCGGGCAGGGTGGATTGGGCATGCTGGCCGGACCGGGCCCGGAACAGCACATCCTGGATTTCCTGGGAACGGTTCACCGTCAGAATATCCCGTCCCACGGCATTCTGGTCGGTCCCCAGAAGCCGCGCCGCCGACTGGTTGATGCTGAGAATCTGACCGGACGCGCCCAGCAACGCCAAGCCCTCGCTCATGGCGCCGGTGACCACGTCAAATTCATGCTGTTTCTGCTGCAATTCCGCCAGCTGGTCCACAATCTGCCGGTGCTGCCGCTCAATGCGGCCCAACAGCGGCGCGACCTCTTCATACGTCTCATTGGACAAGGGATCGTCCAGATTCAGATTGTTGAGGGGCTCCACAATCTTCTTGGACAGGCGGCTTGCCAGCAGCGCCGACAGCAGGCAGGAGGCCAGCAGCATCACCGCCGCCGGTTGGAGCATCATCAGCAGGAAGCTGACCAGGGAATACTGGACCGTGGACACGCGAATAATGGAGTTGTCCTCCAACCGCTCCGCCGTATAGATCATACGGGTCAGCAGCGTGGCGGAATAGTGCTCGCTCTCTCCGTAGCCGTAGGCAATGGCCTCCCGGACCTCTTCCCGGTCCAGATGGTTCTCCATTTTGGAGGCGTTGGCGTCCGTGTCATAGAGCACTGTGCCGTCCGCATCAATCCAAGTGATGCGGTAGTCCTGCACCTTCAATTGCTCCAGATAGTCCGCTCCCTCATTGGCCACCGCATGGGTCACCAGGTCCGTCTGTGTCTTCAGCTGCTTATGCTGCAACTGGTTGAAAAATCCATAGAGTACGCTCATAATGAGCACCGTACCCGCCAGAAGAATCACCAGCGCCACAAAGAAAATGGAGCGGAAAATGCGCTTTGTCACGGGTGCTCCACCTCCAGTCGATAGCCTACGCCGCGGACCGTTTCGATATAGTCGCCGCAGCGTCCCAGCTTCTGCCGCAGGGTCCGCATATGGACGTCCACCGTGCGGGTCTCGCCGTCAAAGTCATATCCCCAGATTTCACCCAGGAGCCGGTCCCGGGTGAACACCTGGCCCACATGCTCCATCATGGCCCGCAGGACTTCAAATTCTTTCAGCGTCAGCGTCACCCGCTGACCGTCCACCGTTACGATGTGCTCACCCAGATTCAGGCTCAGTGCTCCCGCCTGGAGCACCTGCTGGTCCTGCCGGGGCGTGGTACGCCGGAGCACGGCCTTGACCCGGGAAACCATCTCCATCATGCCGAAGGGCTTCGCTAAATAGTCGTCGGCGCCCAAATCCAAGCCCGTGACCTTGTCGTACTCGCTGCCCTTGGCCGTGGCCAGAATCACGGGGAGTTCCGCCGTAGCCGGGTTGTTCCGGAGCTTTTTGAGAATGGTCAGACCATCGTCGCCGGGCAGCATGATATCCAGCAGCACCAGCTGGGGACGGGTCTTTTTCATGGCTTCAAAGAAGGCCGCGCCGTCGGCCAGCCCCTCTGCCTCAAACCCCGTGGAGCGCAAGGTGTAGACCACCATATTGCGGATGCCTGCGTCATCCTCCACGCAGTAAATCATTCCGCACCCTCCTCGTCGTGGCGGCCCGTGATGGAGAACACCACCCACTCGGCGATATTGGTGGCATGGTCGCCGATGCGCTCAAAGTATTTGGCGATCATCAGCAAATCCAGGGCATACTCGGCCTTTTCCGTGGATGTACGCAGAATCTCCAGCAGTTCATGCTTGACCTTGTTGAACAGGTCGTCCACCACATCGTCATACTTGATGACCTCCACAGCGGCCCGGACATCCCGGCTGACAAAGGCATCCACAGCGCCGGTGACCATTTTGATGGCGGCCCGGGCCATATTTCCAATGTGCAGGGTGTCATCGGAGGCGGTGAGATCGGCCACAGTGACAATTTCCGCAATATCCGCCGACTGATCGCCGATGCGTTCCATATCGGTGATCATTTTCAGCGCCGAAGAGACAATGCGCAGGTCCCGGGCCACCGGCTGCTGCTGCAACAGGAGTTTCAGGCACATGGCCTCGATTTCCCGCTCCTTTTGATCGATTTCCGAATCGCTGTGGACCACCTTGGCGGCCAGCTCCTTGTCCCCTTCCAGCAGGGATTTGGCGGCCATGGCAATGACCTTCTCGCAGAGAGAGCCCATGGTGATCATTTCGCGGTTCAACTGCATCAGCTGTTCGTCGAATGTCTTTCTCATTATCCGAACCTCCCGGTGATATAATCTTCGGTACGCTTGTCCTTGGGCATGGAAAAGAGCGTATCGGTGTCATCAAATTCCACCAGTTCACCCAGCAGGAAAAATGCCGTTTTATCGGAAATTCGGGCGGCCTGCTGCATATTATGGGTGACCATGACGATAGTATACTCGTTTTTCAGCTCCGCGGCAAGGTCTTCGATCTTGGAGGTGGAGATGGGGTCCAGGGCGGAGGTTGCCTCGTCCATCAGCAGAACATCCGGCTCCACGGCCAAGGCCCGGGCGATGCACAGACGCTGCTGCTGGCCGCCGGACATACCCAGGGCCGACTTTTTCAGACGGTCCTTGACCTCGTCCCAGATGGCGGCGGCCCGAAGGGACCGCTCCACAATGTCATCCAGCTTGGCCTTGTTGCGGACGCCGTGGGTCCGGGGACCATAGGCCACATTGTCATAGATGGACATGGGGAAGGGATTGGGCTTCTGGAACACCATACCGATGCGTTTGCGCAGCCAGGTCACATCCACGTCGCTGCCGTAGATGTTCTGTTCCCGGTACAGGAGCTGTCCCTTGATGGTGACGCCTGGCACCAGGTCATTCATACGGTTGATGGTCTTCATAAAGGTGGATTTGCCGCAGCCGGAGGGGCCGATGAGGGCGGTGATCTTCTTCTCGGGAATGGACATGGTAATGCCCTTCAGTGCCTGATGGTCGCCGTAGAACAAATCCAGGTTTTCCGAACGTAAAATGGTCGTGTCAGCCATGACGGATACTCCTTTGTCTTTATTGGGGCTTGAGCTTCTTACCGGCCAGAGAGGCGGCGAAGTTGATGAGCACCGTCAGCACCAGCAGGACGGTGGCAATGGAGAAGGCCACGGAGAACTCGGCCTCTTCTTTAGCATAGACGTACAGGGCCACGGTCAGTGTGGCGCCGGAACTCTTCATGATGCCGGAGATGGTGGAGAAGTCCTGCATCCCCACGGCCATGCTGACGGTGTACATGAGGACGGCGCTTTCGCCCACAATGCGGCCCACGGCCAGAATGCAGCCGGTAACGATGCCGTCGATGGAACTGGGCAGCACCACCGTGCGAATCATGTGCCATTTGCCGCTGCCCAGGCCCAGGGAACCTTCCCGGTAGGACTGGGGCACGGTCTTGAGACTTTCCTGGGTGGTCCGGATGATGGTGGGCAGGACCATGATGACCAGGGTCAGAGAACCGGCCAGCAGGGTTTTGCCCATGTTCAGGGAGATGCAGAACACCATGGAGCCCACCATGGCGTAGATGATGGAGGGGATACCGGCCAGCGTCTCCGTGGCGAACTCGATGATCTCCACCAGGCGGCGGTTCCGGGCGTATTCAGTCAGATAGATGGCCGCGCCCACACCCAGGGGCAGGGCGATGACCAGAGAAACCACGATGACATACAGGGTATTGCAGATGGCCGGGAAAATACCCATGGTACCCCGGAGGATGCTCCGCTCCGTGGTCAGGAATTCCCAGTTGATGCCCGGTATGCCTTGGTAGAGGATGTAGCCGATGAGACACACCAGCAGCAGGCAGGTGATGGCGGCGCAGAGATAGAGCATGGTCCGGGTCACAATCTCATAGGCCCGGCGGGAGGGCGACAGTTTCTTCATACGGATTTATCCCTCCTTGTCCCGCTTGAGCAGGGTGTTGAGCAGAACATTGATGAGCATGATGAAGAGGAACAGCACCAGACCGATGGAGTACAGGGCGTTTCTCTGCAAGCTTCCCACGGAAGCGTAATTCATCTCGATGGCAATGCCGGTGGTGAGAAACCGGACGCTGGAGAACAACGACGGCATATTGGCCACGTTGCCGGCCACCATGATGATGGCCATGGCTTCACCGATGGCGCGGCCGATGCCCAGAACCACGGCGGCGGCAATGCCGCTTTTGGCCGCGGGGACGCTGACGCGGAAATACGTTTCCAGCTCTGTCGCGCCCAGAGCCAGGGAGGCGGCCTCATAGTCCTGGGGCACGGCGTTGAGGGCCGTTTCCGACACAGAGATGATGGAAGGCAAAATCATAATCGCCAGAACGATGATGGCCGCGAAGAGGCTGTCACCGGCGGGCAGATGGAAGGTTTCGCGAATCCACGGCACCAGAACAAACATACCCACCAGGCCGTAGACCACAGAGGGGATACCGGCCAGCAGATTGACCGTGGTGCGGATGACGGCGGCCACCTTGGGGGGCGCCACCTTGGAGAGATACACGGCGGTGAAGAAACCGATGGGCACGCCGATGACGATGGCCCCGGCGGTACCGTAGATGGAGGTCAGGATAAAGCCCAAAATCCCATATTGATCGTTTTGGGCCGACCAGGTGGTGCCAAAGAGGAAGTTCAGCAGGCCCACTTCCCGGATGGCGGGAATGCCGGAAACAATGAGGTAAATGCTGATAATCAGCACAAAGCCTACGGCCACCAGGCCGCAAATCAAAAAGAGGATCTGCATAATCCGTTCAGCGGGCTTGATGGCGGCGCAGAACGACCGGGCTGCCGTCTGCTCCGGCTGCGGGTTCGGAGAGGTCATGGCGTCTTTCATACGTTTTGTTCAGCCTTTCGGTTTGTCGGTTTGTTGGAGTTGCGGCGAACAGGCACGGCCGGTAGGCCGGCCGCACCTGTTTGGAACCGTATGATGGCTTGCGTCAGGGAGCAACCACACCGGCCATGGTGATATACTGGGCAGCCTCGTCGCTCATGACGAAGTCCAGGAAGCCCTGGGCAGCGGCGCTCAGTTCCACACCGTCCTTGGTGACCATGACGAAGGGACGCTGCAAGGTGTAGCTGCCGTCCTTGACGGTCTCCTCAGAGGGGGCCACGCCGTCCACCTTCACAGCGGACACGGTGTCATCGACAGCGGACAGAGAGGCGTAACCGATGGCGCCGGGGTTGGAAGCGACCTGGCCGATGACGTCGCCGGTGGAGGAGTACTCATTGGTGTACTTGCACTCGCCGTCTACCCCCACGATTTCCTCGAAGGCGCTGCGGGTGCCGGAACCGTCCTCACGGCCCAGAACGGCGATCTCCTGATCGGCGCCGCCCACTTCGCTCCAGTTGGTGATCTCACCCTTGTAAATCTGGGCGATCTGGTCCACGGTCAGGTCGGTGACGGTGTTGGCGGGGTTGACCACAATGGCCACACCGTCCAGCGCCACAATGTGCTCCACCGCGCCGTTGGTCTTTTCCTCGTCCTTCAACGCACGGGAAGACAGGCCGATATCCACAGTCTCATTGAGGACCGCCTCAATGCCTGCACCGGAACCGGTACCGGAGTAGTTGACGGTAACATCGGGGTTCAGCTCCTCGAAGACCTCCATCATAATGAGCATCATTTCATTCATGGAGGTGGAGCCGTCGGTATTGACGGTGCCGGACAGGGCCTGCACGGTGCCGGTGGTCTCCTCGGCAGCGGTGTCCTCCGTGGCGGTATCCTGCGTGGTGGCACCCTCTGCAGCGGTATCCTCGGTGGTGTCGGCGGGAGCCGCAGTGGTAGAGCCGCAGCCGGTGAACATGGCCAGGACCGTCATCAGGGACAGCGCCAGGCAGACAAACTTTTTCATTGTGACATATCTCCTTTTGTTTTGCGGTGTTCTCGCGCTTGGCGAGGGAACTTACAGTTATGATGATACAAATCCTTTGTAAAATACGAAAGAAGTGTAAAATCAAATCTATGTTAAATCCAAATCCGGCGGACATTTTGTAAAATCCCGTCACAGCCCATATTTTTTATGGATATCTCCCAAATTCCCCTGTCGTAATTTAAGAAATCTGCACATTTGTAAAATAGTTGTGCCACCATAAGGTAAAAAGATTTCGTCTGTTGTTGCGCCTTGACTTTTTACAATGGCGCGGTATAATAGTGGTAAATAAACGGCATATGCCAGAAATGGAGGCAGCCAATGGCCAGACCGAAGAAGGACCGCCGCATCTGCCGTCTGCCGGGGACGTGCCGCTTCGGTCCCCTGGACGACGGCCCTTACGGGGTGGAGATCATGACCGTAGAGGAGCTGGAGGCCATCCGTCAAATTGATCTGGAGGGTCTGAGCCAGGAGGACTGCGCCGCCCGCATGAACGTGGCCCGCACCACGGCCCAGACCATTTACAACAGCGCCCGGGAAAAGCTGGCCCGCTGCGTTGTGGATGGGCTGGAGCTGCGCATCGAGGGCGGCAGCTACCATGTCTGCGGCGGCGCGGGCTGTACCGGCTGTCCCGTTCCGGCACAAATTGCCAAATTAAATGACAAGGAGACGTCCCATATGAAAATCGCAGTCACCTATGAAAACGGTCAGGTCTATCAACATTTTGGCCACAGCAAGCAGTTCAAGGTCTACACCGTGGAGGACGGCAAGGTGACCGATGCCCAGGTGGTGGACACCAATGGCAGCGGCCACGGCGCTTTGGCGGGATTCCTGGGCGGCTATCAGGTAGATACCCTCATCTGCGGCGGCATCGGCGGCGGTGCGCAGATGGCACTGGCCGAAGCCGGTATCAAGCTGTACGGCGGTGTCACCGGCGACGCCGACGCGGCGGTGGAAGCCCTGCTGGCCGGAACCCTCCAGTACCAGCCCGACATTACCTGTAGCCATCACGGCGAGGGGCACCAGTGCGGTCATCACCACGGCGAAGGCCACCAGTGCGGCCATGGCTCCTGCCACTAATTCAAATCGAATACGCTCTTAGGAAACGCACCGGCTGTCGCCCTCATGGGACGAAGCCGGTGCGTTTGCGGCTTTGCCGCAGGGATTGCGCCATCTGCCGATGGCGCTTTGGAACGCTTGGGGTATTTCGCTGGCTGCGGCCAGCGGGATTTCGTCCGCCGCGGCGGGCGACCGGGGTCCTGCCCCTGGACCCCGCAATTTTTTCGAGAAAAAATTGCGTAAAAGCTTTCACTTATCGGTTTTTCCGTGACTTCCCTCTTTTATTCCCTCCATTTCTTTGCTATACTGAGAGGTACGAATACAGGAGGAATCATCATGCGTGAATTTTTGCCCATTTCCAAGGCCGACATGAAGGCCCGCGGCTGGGAGCAATGCGATTTTATTTACATCATCGGCGACGCCTATGTGGACCATCCATCTTTCGGCCACGCCATCATCAGCCGGGTTCTGGAGGCCAACGGCTATAAAGTCGGCATCCTTTCCCAGCCCGACTGGAAGAATCCCCAGTCCATTACGGCCCTGGGCCGTCCCCGCCTGGGGTTCCTCGTCACCGGCGGCAATATGGATTCCATGGTCAACCATTACGCCGTGTCCAAAAAGCGCCGCAAAACCGACGCCTTCACCCCCGGCGGCGTCATGGGCAAACGGCCCGACTACGCAACCGTCGTGTATTGCAATCTGATTCGCCGGGTCTATCACGACATTCCCATTATCATTGGCGGCATCGAAGCCAGTCTGCGGCGTCTGGCCCATTACGATTACTGGTCCGACAAGCTGAAACGCTCCATTTTGCTGGATTCCCAGGCGGATTTGCTGCTGTACGGCATGGGGGAACGGTCCATTGTGGAGGTCGCGGAAGCCCTCAACGGCGGTCTCCATCCCCGGGACATCACCTTTGTAGACGGCACCGTTTACCGTTCCACGGAACCCACGGTACCGGTTCCCCACAAAGTCCTGCCCTCCTATGAAGAGATCTGCAAAAACAAGCGGAAGTATGCCGAGAGTTTTTACACGCAGTATTGCAACACGGACCCCTTTTCCGGCAAGGCGTTGATTGAGCCCTACGGCCCGAAAGAATTTGTGGTACAGAATCCGCCTCAGAAACCCCTATCTCAGCGGGAGATGGACCGGGTCTACGGCCTGCCCTATATGCGCACCTATCATCCCTCCTATGAAAAGGCCGGCGGCGTGCCTGCCATTGAGGAAGTTCGGTTCAGTCTGGTGTCCTGCCGGGGCTGCTTCGGCGGGTGCAGCTTCTGCGCTCTGACGTTCCACCAGGGCCGTATCATCCAGACGAGAAGTCATGAGTCCATCCTGGCCGAAGCCCGGCAGATGACCTGGGAACCGGATTTTAAAGGCTATATCCACGACGTGGGTGGCCCCACGGCCAATTTCCGGCAGCCAGCCTGTAAAAAACAGCTGAAATCCGGCGCTTGTCCCACCAAGCAGTGTCTTTTCCCCAGGCCCTGCAAAAATCTCATTGCCGACCACCGGGATTATCTGAAGCTCCTGCGGGAACTGCGGAACCTGCCCAATGTGAAGAAGGTTTTCATCCGTTCGGGCATTCGCTTCGACTATATGCTGGCGGATGAAAGCGATGTATTCTTTAAGGAGCTGGTCCGCTACCACGTTTCCGGTCAGCTGAAAGTGGCCCCGGAACATGTGGCCGATGCGGTGTTGGATAAAATGGGCAAGCCCCGCCGGGCCGTGTACGACCAGTTCCTGGAGAAGTACAAGCGGCTCAATGAGCAGTATGGGCTGAAACAGTATGTGGTCCCCTACCTCATGTCCTCCCATCCCGGCTCCACGCTGAAAGAAGCCGTGACCCTGGCGGAATATCTGCGGGACCTGGGGTATATGCCGGAGCAGGTCCAGGACTTCTACCCCACCCCCTCCACCCTGTCCACGGTCATGTATTATACAGGGTTGGACCCCCGGACTATGGAACCGGTGTACGTCCCCACCAATCCCCATGAAAAGGCCATGCAGCGGGCGTTGATTCAGTACCGGAACCCGAAAAATTATGCTCTGGTCCATGAGGCGTTGACCAAGGCGGGACGGACAGACCTGATTGGGTTTGACAAGCACTGTCTCATCCGTCCCCGGGCCGGGGAGCAAGTGGCGCGGAAACCCAAGCAGGCCCAAAGCAAAACGCCGCCCAAAGCAAAACGGGACGGCCGTGTTGGCCCACCCAAGGCCAAGCGGCCCAGCCGGAACCCGGCCAATGACCGCCGCAAAAAACACCGCTAAGCACCAATATGAAAGCTTTTACTCAATTTTTTCTCGAAAAAATTGCGGAGTCCAGAGGCAGCGCCTCTGGTCGCCCGCCGCAGCGGGCGAAATACCCGCTGGCCGCAGCCAGCGAAACTCCCGCGCCGCGCACGGCGCGAAATCCCCAATCGTCCCAAAGCGCCATCCGCAGATGGCGCAATCCCCACGGCAAAGCCGTAAGGCCGCCGTCTCCACCCCTTCGGGGGTAGCAGGCGGCGGCCTTCTTTGCGTACCATCGGATGGTGTGCGTTGTTATGGAACGTAGGGCGGGACCTGTGTGTCCCGCCGCAATAGATGGCCCCTGTCGTCCACCCCCACAAGGGGGCGGCGACAGGGGCCATTGCCGTTGGCAGGGGTTCCGCCATCTGCGGATGGCGGTTGGAACGCGAAAGGGTGTTTCGCCCGTTGCGGCGGGTGGGTATTTCGCGCCGTGCGCGGCGCGGGAGTTTCACCCGCTGCGGCGGGCGGGTATTTCGCGCCGTGCGCGGCGCGGGTATTTCGCCCGTTGCGACGGGCGACCGGGGCTCTGCCCCTGGACCCCGCAATTTTTTCGAGAAAAAATTGAGTAAAAGCTTTTACTTTTGGGCGCTTAGTCCATATTATAGAACACGCGGCAGGCCTTCATGGTCATGAAGCAGTCCACCTTAGCCACCAGCTCCCAAGGAGCGTGCATGGACAGCACCGGCACGCCGGCGTCCAGGGTATCGATATTCCGGGCGGCCATATACTTGGCCACAGTGCCGCCGCCGCCGGCGTCCACCTTGCCCATCTCGCAGACCTGCCAGGCCACGCCGCCCCGCTGGAAAGCACGGCGGAACCGGGCCATGACCTCACCGGCAGCGTCGGACGCGCCGGACTTGCCGCGGGAGCCGGTGTACTTGCACAGAGCAACGCCACGATTCAGCATGGCAGAATTGCGGCGGTCAAAGACCTCGGAGAAGCTGGGATCATAGGCCGCCGTCACATCGGCAGAGAAGCAGATGGAGTTACCCAGGCAGCGGCGGACGCTGACCTTCTGGCAGGCGCACAGGTCTTCCATCATCGTTTCAAAGTCCTGAGACTGAATGCCGGTGACACCCTCGGAGCCGATTTCCTCCTTGTCAGCAAAAATGCAGATGGACGTATGCTCGGGAGCCTCCTGCATATGCAGCATGGGGTAGAAACCGGCGTAGGCGCACACCCGGTCGTCGTGGCCGTAGGCGCCGATCAGGCTCCGGTCCAGGCCAACCTCTCTGGCCTTGAGGGCCGGGACCATGGTCAGCTCGGCGGACAGAAAATCCTCCTCGGTGATGCCGTACTTGTCATGGAGCAGCATCATAATGGCCAGCTTGATACGGTTGCTGTCGCCGTCGTCATCGTCCAGAGGACGGGTACCCAGAATCACGTTGAGCTGCTCGCCGGTGATGCCCTCGCTGAGGGTCTTTTTCATCTGCTCGCTGGACAGGTGGACCAGCAGATCGGACACGCAGAACACGGGGTCGTTGTCGTCCTCGCCGATGTTGACCTTCAGCACGCTGCCGTCGGTGAGGGCCAGGATGCCGTGGAGGGCCAGGGGCACCGTGGGCCACTGGTACTTCTTGATGCCGCCATAGTAGTGGGTCTTGAAGTAGGCGATTTCGCCCTCCTCATACAGGGGCACGGGCTTCAAATCGAGACGGGGGGAATCCGTATGGGCAATGACCATGCGGGTACCCTTATCCAGGGGCTTCTTGCCGATGACCACAAAGGACACGGCCTTTTTGCGGTTGACACAGTAGACCTTGTCGCCGGGACGCAGCTGCATCTCCGGGTTGAACTCCACAAAACCGGCAGCACGGGCGGCCTCCACGGCCACTTCCACGGCTTCCCGCTCCGTCTTGGCCCGGTCCATGAATTGCATGTAGTCCTTGCAGTAGACGTTCAGTTCCTCTTTGTCCTTGTCGTCGAGACGGGCCTGCTTGGGGTTGTGCAGCAGCGTCTCGCGGACGGCTTTCCAGTCCATTTCAGACATAGTCGTTCCTCCTAACCATTGGTGCAGCCACCGGCCGCAGACCATCGAAAAGTCCGCGGCAGTGGCGTAATTATTGTGAATCTGCCACGTACATTGGGCAGCAAATTCCGAATTGGATTTTTGGGCTGCAATGCGCAGCTGGGCGTAGTCCTCGTCGATGCCCTCCCGGGCCATAAGCCGCCGCACCCGGTCTTCTACCGGGGCCGTCACGGCCACGGTACCGTCGCACAGCTGGCCCAAACCGCTTTCTATGAGGCCCACAGCGTCGATGGCCGCCAACGGACAGCCGTCCCGCTCGGCCTGTTTCAGCCGCTGCTCCACGGCCCCAAAGATAAAGGGATGGACCAGGGCATTGAGCCGCTGCAACGCAGCTTCGTCTCCAAATACCACTTTGCCCAGTTTCCTGCGCTGCAATACGCCGTGCTGTACCACGCCGGAAAAGGCGTGGTCGATGGCGGTCAGCAATGCGTTATCGGTCTCCAGCAGCCGGTGATAGACCGCGTCGCAGTCAATGACGCAGCCGCCCAGAGCCTCCACCTGCCGCAGCAGCGTCGTCTTGCCGCAGCCGGTGCCGCCGGTGATGCCCAGCACCTTCATAGCTGGTCCTCCGTGACGATCTGGAATCCGGCGGCCTTCCGCAGCCGGTTCTGGACCGCGTATGCCACGCCGCCGCCCTCGGGGCAGCGGGCGAAGATCACCCGGATATCGGCCCGGTCCAGGTCCCGCAGGGCCGCAAACAGGCCGTGGGCCAGGGTGGCCGTATCGGATTCCTTGCCGTAGGCCATGGGGTTACAGCCCTCGTAGAGGGGCAGCTCTTCCTCAAAGCACAAAACGGCGTCACCGTCTTCAAAGTGACGGCGGATGTAGGCCGCAGCCTTTTCTCTGGGCCCGGCGATGATTTTTACTTCACCCTGGGGGGCGTAGTGCTTATATTTCATACCGGGGGCCCGCACCACGGCGTCCTGGTCGATTTGAGACGTAACGGCTTTATCGACGATCAGCTCCCCCACCACGTCCCGCAGCTGCTCCGGCGTGACGCCGCCGGGCCGCAGAAGCCGGGCCACAGGGCCGGTCAAATCAACAATGGTAGATTCCACGCCCACATCGCAGGGACCGCCGTCCACAATGGCGTCGATGCGGCCCTCCATATCGTGGCGCACGTGCTCCGCCGTGGTGGTGCTGGGCTTGCCGGACCGGTTGGCCGACGGGGCGGCAATGGGCACGCCGGACAGCCGGATGATCTCCCGGGTGATGGGCGTTCGCGGGCAGCGGACCGCCACCGTGTCCAGTCCCGCCGTGGTGCGCTTCGGCACCGACGGGCGGCAGGGCAGCACCATGGTCAGGGGGCCCGGCCAGAACCGTTCCGCCAGACGCCAGGCGGTTTCTGGAATGGGGTCGCAAATCTCCCGGATATCCTCCGGTTGGGCCACATGGAGAATCAACGGATTATCCTGGGGACGGCCCTTGGCCTCAAAGATTTTCAAGACAGCATCGCTGTCCAAGCCGTTGGCCCCCAGACCGTAGACGGTCTCCGTGGGCAGGGCCACCAAGCCGCCGTTTTTAAGAATCTCCGCCGCTTTCTCCGCCGTCTGCGGGTCCTGGGCCGGTAAAAACAGTGTTTCCATGGTCTCACGCTTTCTCGCTGCGCTGGAGCTTTTCGGCCTGGTCGGCCGTCACCAGCGCGTCGATCATTTCATCGAGATCGCCGTCCATAAAGGCGTCGATCTTGTAGAGGGTCAGGCCGATGCGGTGGTCCGTCACCCGGCCCTGGGGGAAGTTATAGGTGCGGATGCGCTCGTTGCGCATACCGGTGCCCACCTGGGACCGGCGCTGGTCCGAATGCTCCGTCTCAATGCGAGTCTGCTCGATCTCATATAACTTGGAGGCCAGCATCTTCATGCACTTTTCCCGGTTCTGGACCTGGCTACGTTCCTCCTGGCAGGCCACCACAATGCCCGAAGGCTTGTGAATCAGACGCACCGCCGAGGACGTCTTATTGATGTGCTGTCCGCCGGCGCCGGAGGACCGGAACACCTGCATTTCAATGTCCTCGGGACGGATTTCCACGTCCACCTCCTCCATCTCCGGCAGCACCGCCACGGTGGCCGTGGAGGTGTGGACGCGGCCGCCGGATTCGGTCTCCGGCACCCGCTGGACCCGGTGGACGCCGCTTTCAAATTTCAAGCGGGAATAGGCCCCGCTGCCGTTGATGATGCAGTCGGCCTCCTTGACACCGCCCAGTTCCGTCTCGTTGTAGTTGAGAATCTCCATGGTCCAGCCCTTGGACGCGGCATACATCTGATACATCCGGAAGAGAGAGTGGGCAAACAGGGCGCTCTCCTCGCCACCCACGCCGCCGCGGATTTCGAGAATCACGTTTTTATCATCGTTGGGGTCCCTGGGCAGCAGCAGGATTTTCAACTGCTGTTCCAGCGCTTCCAAATCCTTTTTGGCCTGGGTGAACTCCTCCTGGCACAGCTCCCGCAGGTCCGGCTCCAGGGAACCGTCCAACATTTCCCGCAGATCGTGGAGTTCCTGTTGGGTCTTTCGATAGGCCCGGTAGGCTTCCACCACCGGCTCCAAATCCTTCTGTTCCTTCAGCAGCTTGGCCGCCGCCTTGGGGTCGCTGTAGAAGTCCGGCTGGGCGGAGCGTTCCTCCATCTCCATGTACTTTTCTTCCACCAGCTTCAGCTTATCCAGCATACGTTACTCCTTCTTGGTTCAAATGGCGCGGTAGCCGTTGCACACCGCCTGGAAGGTGTCGGTCAGCCCTTCCGTTGCTCTGGCCCGGTCGGCCCCGGCCTTGGAAATCCGCATAAAATGGGGCGTCATGGCCAGCAGCTCCTGAACCCGGCTGTTTTCCGTCAGGGTAAAGGAAAACTCCACCGTTTCCGACCGTTCCAGCACAAAGCCCGGTAAGGGGCGGGACCGTTCCTTGTCCTTTTCCACCACCGTGTCATAGATGATGTTCCGCAGGCCCCGCAGATGGTCCGGCCCCGCCACCACCTGCAAAAACAGGCCGCCGGGCCGCAGCACACGGTGAAATTCCTCCGCCGCCGTCAGGGCGAACAGGGAGAGAACACAATCAAAGCTGTCGTCTGCAAAGGGCAGATGGGCCGCTGTGGCCGTGAGCCAGTGGGCCTGCTTGTCCCGGCCCGCCGCCCGGCGGACGGCTTCCCGGGAAATATCGATGCCCCACCGCTCCGTCTCCGGCAATGCTTTGCCCAATTCCGTCAAATAGTATCCCTCGCCGCATCCGGCATCAAGGATGGTCCGGGGCTGCTCCCCTGCCACGATCTCCGCCAACCGCGCCGCCATGGGCGCGTAATAGCCTGCACTGAGAAAGGCCCGGCGGGCTTCCACCTGGGCCGTGGAATCGCCCGGCTGTTTGGAGTGCTTCCGGTCCACCGTCAGCAGGTTTACATACCCCTGCCTTGCCACATCGAAGCTGTGACCGGCGTCACAGTGCCAGGCCGGTTTTTCCGGAATCAGCGGCTGTCCGCAGACGGGACACAAGATACGCACCATGTTCTTCCCCCCTTTCCATAATCTATTTTATTCTACTGCAAATTTCTATGGCCGTCAAATGTTCTTTCGGCACATACTATTCCCACAGGGGGGCGATGGTATGAAACGCAGCCGGTGGCTGTGGGCGGTGACGGCGGCATGTCTGCTGCTGGAACCGGTCCAGGCCCAGAAGGGGCCGGAAAAATTTGTGGCGCTGACCTTTGACGACGGGCCCACGCCCGGCGTCACGGAACGGCTGTTGGCGGGGCTGGCGGAGCGGTATGTGTCGGCCACCTTCTTTCTCTGCGGATACCGCATGGAAAATGCTCCACAGCTTGTGGAACAAATTGCGGAAAACGGTCACGAACTGGGGGTCCATGGCTATCGTCACTGTTACCTCCACGACCTGCCCCGGGATGAGGTTTGTACGGAACTCACATCGACGGCGGAACAAATTGCAGCGCTGACGGGCCGGCGGCCCACGGTCCTGCGGCCGCCGGGGGGACTGCTCAGTGATACGGTACGGGAGACGGCGGCGGAGTATGGCTTTCCGATTATCCTTTGGAATGTGGACACCATGGACTGGTGCTGCGACAACCCGCAGACGGTTGCACAGCGGATTGTGGAAACGGTGGAGGACGGCAGCATTGTGTTGCTCCACGATCTCCACGACAGCTCGGTACAAGGGGTGCTGCTGGCCATTGACCAGCTGGAAGCCCAGGGATATCAATTCTGCACCGTGTCGGAACTGGCGCTGGTCCACAATGTGACGTTGGAACCGGGCGTGGCCTATGGCAGCTTTTGACGGCGGCACTGCCGTCATGGTATAATGGGTGCATCTCAAAGCAAAGGAGCACCAAACCATGAAGATCGCCATTTGTTATTTCTCCGCCACAGGGCGCACCAAGGCCATGGCCGAAGCCATTGCCGCCGGGATTTTGGAGCAGGAGCCCGGCTGTGAAGTCCGCTGCCTGTCCATTCCAGAGGTGACCAAGGAAAACACCGAGGCCGTGGAGTTTGTCAACAGCGCCGACGGCGTTCTGGTGGGTACGCCGGACTATTACGCCGGGGAAGCCTGGCAGGTAAAGCAGTGGCTGGACGTCTGCCCCTGCAAGGTGGCCGGTAAGCTGTGCGGCGCGTTTGCCACAGCCAATTTTGCCGTTGGCGGACCGGTGGTGGCCGTGGAGCATATCCTGACCCACCTGATGGTCCAGGGAGCCATGGTCTATTCCGGCGGCGGTGCGTACGGTCAGCCCTTCATCCATCTTGGCCCTGTGTGTCTGCGGGATCAGGAGACCGAGGGCGCGGCCCTGATGAAGATTTTCGGACAGCGGTTTGCCCAACAGGTCAAAAAGATTTTCGGTTAATGGACCATTCCCCTTATAGTTTGCAGCAAAACGGTGCATCCTTATCCCAAACGGACACAGGAGGTACTTACCATGATTCAGGACGATACCCGCAAACTGTTGGGCGAATGTGATTCCGGCATCCAGATGGCGCTGCATGCCATTGACGAGGTGCTGCCGTCGGTGGAAAATCCCCAGCTGCGCCGGCAGCTGAGCCGCTGCAAGGAGGACCACCAGATTTTGTGGCGTCAGACCCATGATCTGCTCCACCGGTTTGACGGACGGCCCAAAGCGCCCAACCCCGTCGCCAAGGGCATGAGCAGCCTTAAAACCACGGTCAAGTTGACGTTGCAGCCAGGGGATCAGTCGGTCGCAGACCTGTTGGCCGACGGGTGCAGTATGGGTATCAAATCCCTGCATAAGTATTGCAATCGATATCCCCAGGCGGCCCCGGAGGCCCGGACCGTCGCCACAGACCTGATTGCCGCTGAACAGCGGCTCCAACGGGACTTGTGGTCCTATCTGTAACACCCCAGAAACAAAGTGTTTGTCAACTTTTTTCATAAAGTTGCAGGGGTCCAGGGGGCAGCGTCCCCGGTCGCCCGCCGCAGCGGGCGAACTCCCCAATCGTTCCAAAGCGCCATCCGCAGATGGCGCACTCTCCACGGCAACGCCGTAAGGCCGCCGTCCCCACCCCAAAGCGGGTGGCGGACGGCGGCCTTTTTGCGGTACATGGTCCCGTTGTACGTCGTACCAATGCGCAATCGTACTCCCGACGAGCGGCGGGGGCAATCCTACGGCGTAACACGCAAGCCTCGCCCTACATTCCCTGTCGGTGGTCCATTCCGATTCGTGGGACGGTGCCGGGAACGACACAAAAGGAGTGCTGCACAGTACAGCACTCCTTTCTTTTTTGCCTTATTGGGGCTTTTCCGCCGCGCTCTGGCGGATCAACGCCCGGCGCAGACGGCCTTCGGCCAGTTCCAGCGTCTCGGCATCATGCTGGTCGGCATGGTCCAGAATGGCCCGGGCATCGGCCTCGGCAGCCTTGGCCCGTTCCACGTCGATGTCCTCGGCCCACTCAAAGCTGGTGGCCAACAGCCGCACCTCGCCTTTGAGCACCGATACCATACCACCGACACAAGCGGCACGGCGCTCCTGGCCGTCAATGGTCACACGGGCCACGCCCATACCCAACGGCGCCACATAGTTGGTGTGGCGGGCACGGATACCCACATCGCCGGTGGTGGTACGCACCAACAGGCTCTGGGCCTCTCCGTCAAAGCGCAGACCGTCCGGCGTGACGATTTGCAGATGGTAGGCGTTCATACTTATTCACCCTTTTTCGCCTTGGCGACCACTTCGTCGATGGAGCCGGCAAACAGGAAGGCCGACTCGGGCAGATCGTCGTGGCGGCCCTCGATGATCTCCTTGAAGCCGCGGATGGTCTCGTTGAGGGGCACATACTTTCCTTGATAACCGGTGAACTGCTCGGCCACGGAGAAGGGCTGCGACAGGAAGCGCTGCACCTTTCTGGCGCGGGAAACAGTCAGCTTATCGGCCTCGGACAGCTCATCCATACCCATGATAGCGATGATGTCCTGGAGCTCCTTGTAGCGCTGCAAAATCCGCTGGACGGAACGGGCCACATTGTAATGCTCCTCACCGACGATCTCCGGCGTCAGAATCCGGCTGGTGGAGGCCAGGGGGTCCACGGCGGGATAGATGCCCAGGGAAGCAATGGCACGGTCCAACACGGTGGTGGCGTCCAGGTGGGCAAAGGTGGTGGCAGGGGCGGGGTCCGTCAGGTCGTCGGCGGGGACGTAGACAGCCTGAATGGAGGTGATGGAGCCCTTCTTGGTGGAGGTGATACGCTCCTGGAGGGCGCCCATTTCCGTAGCCAGGGTGGGCTGGTAGCCGACGGCGGAGGGCATACGGCCCAGCAGCGCCGACACCTCGGAACCGGCCTGGGTGAAACGGAAGATGTTGTCGATAAACAGCAGCACGTCCTGATGGCGCACATCACGGAAGTACTCGGCCATGGTCAAACCGGACAGGGCCACGCGCATACGGGCTCCGGGCGGCTCGTTCATCTGGCCGTAGACCAGGGCGGTCTTCTCCAGAACGCCGGACTCGGTCATTTCGCCGTACAGATCGTTACCCTCACGGGTACGCTCGCCGACGCCGGCGAAGACGGACAGGCCGCCGTGCTCCTTGGCGATGTTGCGGATAAACTCCATGATGAGAACGGTCTTGCCGACGCCGGCGCCGCCGAACAGGCCGATCTTGCCGCCCTTGGCGTAGGGGCAGATCAGGTCGACAACCTTGATGCCGGTCTCAAAAATCTCCGTGGCACCGCTCTGCTCCTCATAGGAGGGGGCAGGACGGTGGATGGGCCAACGCTCCTCGGTCTGGGGCGCGGGCTTGTTGTCCACGGGCTCACCCAGCAGGTTGAACACGCGGCCCAGGCAGACCTCGCCTACGGGCACGGAGATGGGCGCGCCGGTATCCACTGCATCAATGCCTCTCTGGAGGCCGTCGGTGGAACCCATGGCGATGCAGCGGGCGACGTTGTCGCCGATGTGCTGGGCCACTTCACAGACCAGGGTCTTGTCGCCCTGGCGGATCTCGATGGCGTTGAGCAGATTGGGAAGCTGGCCATCCGCAAAGCGGATATCCAGAACGGGGCCGAGGATCTGCACCACGGTCCCGGTATGCTGATTGGCCAATGAAGTCAACTCCTTTGTTTGCGTTTCTGCGGTGACAGGCTAGGCGTCGGCACCTCAGACTGCCAAAGTCCCCACAAAGCTGCCGCGACAGAGCAACAGGGGGTGTGTGCGGGGGACAAAGAATCCCCGCAGGTGAATTGGCCGCAGGCCAAGAGAGGTCGGCCTGGGCCGTGCACTGATTTCAATAGACCGAACATACAACTTTTTAAAGCTGTATGTTCGCCGCAAGTCTGTCAAAACACTTTTGGACCGACTCACGCGTCGGCGCCGGCGACGATTTCCGTGATCTCCTGGGTGATGGCACCCTGGCGGGCACGGTTGTACTTGAGGCTCAAATCGTCGATCATGTCCTCCGCGTTCTTGGTGGCAGCGTCCATGGCGGTGCGGCGGGCGCCCAACTCACTGGCCACGGACTCGCAGAGGGCGCCGTAGATCAGGCCGCCCAGATACTCCGGCACGATGGCGTTGAAGACGCTTTCGCTGCTGGGGTCGTACAGGGTCAGCTCCCGGGCCTTCTCGTGCTTCTCCGGCGCCGGCAGGGGCAGCAGGGACAGCACATAAGGCGTCTGGGTCAGCACCGACACAAAGCTGGTATACACCAGTCGCACAGCGGAATATTTACCCGTCCGATAGCCCTCGCAGATGGCCTTGGCCAGGGAGAAGCAGTCGCCGCTGGTGAGACCGGCGGCCTCTGCATAGGCGTCGGAAATCACCGTGTGGCCGTGGCTGCGGAAATACTCCAGGGCCTTCTTGCCTACGGGCAGGATGGCGGCGTCTTTGCCCTTGACATCCTCCTGGGCCAGCTTGATGACGTTGTGGTTGTAACCACCGGCCAGACCGCGGTCACCGGCGATGACAATTTCACACACGGGGCCCTCCTCCCGCACCTGGACATAGGGCGAAGAGAAGTCCCAGTTTTCGGCGGCAATGCCGGTGACGGTCTCGTAGAGCGCTTCAAAGTAAGGACGGCTGGTGAGCACCCGTTCCTGCGCGCGGCGCAGCTTGGAGGAAGCCACCATCTCCATGGCCTTGGTGATCTGCTTGGTGCTCTCCATGCTGCGAATCCGCAGCTTGATATCCTTCATGGATACTCCGGCCATGTCTCACTCCTCCTTACTTGCTCTTGAGAAATTGCTGCGTATAGGTGGTCAAAGCGTTTTTCAGCTCTGCCTCGGTCTCGGGGGCCAGTTTGCCGGTATCCCGGATGGCCTGGAGCACACCGGCGCCGTTGGCGTCCATATACTCGTAGAGACCCACCTCGAACTCATGGACATCGCCGACGGCCACATCCTTGAGGAAATCGTGGGTGACGGCGTAGAAGATGCACACCTGATGGGCAACCTCCACCGGTTCGCCGTTCTTCTGCTTCAGCACCTCCACGATGCGCTCGCCCTGGGCCAGACGGTCCTTGGTGTCCTGGTCCAGATCGGAGCCGAACTGGGCAAAGCTCTGGAGCTCGCGGTACTGGGAGTACAGCAGCTTCAGGGAACCGGCCACCTGCTTCATGGCCTTGATCTGGGCGTCGCCGCCGACACGGGACACGGAGATACCGGGGTTGACAGCGGGCATAACGCCGGCGTGGAACAGCTCGGTCTCCAGGAAGATCTGGCCGTCGGTGATGGAGATGACGTTGGTGGGGATATAGGCGGACACGTCGCCGGCCTGGGTCTCGATGATGGGCAGAGCCGTCAGGGAGCCGCCGCCGTGGGCGTCGTCCAGACGGGCTGCGCGCTCCAGCAGACGGGAGTGCAGATAGAAGACGTCGCCGGGATAGGCTTCACGTCCGGGCGGGCGGCGGATCAGCAGGGAAATGGCACGGTAAGCCACGGCGTGCTTGGAAAGGTCGTCGTAGATGATCAGCACGTCCTTGCCCTGGTACATGAAGTATTCACCCATGGTGCAGCCGGAGTAGGGCGCGATATACTGCATGGGGGACAGCTCCGAAGCACTGGCGCTGACGACAATGGTGTAATCCATGGCGCCGGCGGCCTCCAGGGTCTCCACGACTGCGGCCACGGTGGACCGCTTCTGGCCGATGGCCACATAGATACAGAGGCAGTTCTTGCCCTTCTGGTTGATGATGGTATCGGTGGCGATGGTCGACTTACCGGTCTGACGGTCGCCGATGATGAGCTCACGCTGGCCGCGGCCGATGGGAATCATCGAGTCGATGGCCTTGATGCCCGTCTGCAGCGGCACGGAAACGTGCTTGCGCTCGATGATGCCGGGGGCGGGCTCTTCGATGGGACGGAACTCGGCGGCTTCAATGTCGCCCTTGCCGTCGATGGGGTTGCCCAGGGCGTCCACGACGCGGCCGATGAGGGCTTCGCCCACGGGCACAGACACGACGCGGCCCGTACGCTTGACGGTGTCACCCTCGCGGATACCGGCATCGTTGCCCAGGATGACGATGGACACCGAATCCTCCTCCAGGTTCTGGGCCATGCCGTACTGGCCGCCGGGGAACTCGATGAGCTCGTTCATCATGCACTTCTCCAGGCCGGAGGCCCGGGCAATGCCGTCGCCCACCAGGATGACCGTACCGGTCTCGCTGGCGTCGATCTGACAGGCATAGTTCTTGATCTGTGCCTTGATAATTTTGGTAATTTCTTCCGGTCTCAGTTCCATGATCTACCTACTTTCTCACCGGCAGCGCCGCTGCCGGATTGTAGCGTTCTCAGGCAATACCGCTGTGCGGTGCTGCCTCCATACAATTACAGGGCGGCGCCCCGGAGCAGAGCCTGGAGCTCGTCCAGACGGTTGCGAACGGTACCGTCCAGGCGCAGGCCCTCGGTCTCCAGCCGCACGCCGCCCAACAGGCTCTCATCCACCCGGGTGTTCAGGTGGATGGTCTTGCCGGTGCGGCGCTCCAGCGCGGCCTGGAGCTTTTCTTTCAGGTCCTCCTGCAAGGCCACAGCCGTGACGGCGGTGACCTCCAGAATTCCGTTGTCCTCATTGAAACGGCGGCGGTACGCCTCCTCGCAGCCGGGCAGCTGGCGGATGGTGCCGTTTTCCGTGAGAATCTTCATAAAGTTGAGAAGATACGGGTGGACCTGGGGGCCGAAGCTCTCGTCCAGCGCGGCGCAGCGCTCGGCCTTGGGCAGGGACGGCAGGCTCAAAAGCCGCACATACTGGGGATTCTCCCGCAGAATGGCGGCCACCGCGGCCAACTGCTCCTGCAGCGGCGCGGTCAGCCCTTCCTCCACTGCCAGCTCATAGAGGGCTTCGCCGTAAGTTCTGGCTGTCTGGGTCATGCTTTCTCACCCATTTTCTCGATGAATTCCTCCACCAGATCCCGGTGGTCCTTCTCGTTGATCTCCCGCTCGACCACCTTGGAGGCGATCTCCATGGCGATGCCGGAAATCTCGTTCTTCACCTCGTTGCGGGCCTTCTTCCGCTCCTGGGCAATCTCAGCTTCGGCCTTCTCCTTGAGATGGCCGGCCTCCTGCTTGGCCTGGCGGACGATCTCCTCGCCGCGCTGCTGGGCCGTGGCCGTGGCGGTGCGCACCAGCTCGGCGGCCTCACCGCGGGCGTCGGCCAGGAGCTTTTCATAGGTGGCCTTGTCGGCCTCCGCGCTCTTCTGTGCCTCGGCGGCGTCGTCATAGATCTTGTTGACCTGCTCCTGCCGCTGACGGATGATGTTCTGAATGGGCTTGAACAGGAATCTCTTGAACAGATATGCCTGAATGAACAGATTGCAGATCTGCGCAATAAAGGTCCAGGGTGCAACGGTTACCAGGGACTGAACGTCCATGTGTTCCCTCCTCTCCGATTGATGGGCAAACTCGAATTACAGCATGCCCAGGAAGAGGCCGGGAGCCACGAAGAGCAGCAGCAGGCCGGTGACGAAGCCGTAGATACCGGTGGTCTCGGCGATGGCGCAGCCCAGCAGCATGGTGGAAGTGACGTCGCCCTTGCACTCGGGCTGACGGCCAATGGCCTCACAGGCCTTACCGACGGCGTAACCTTCACCGATACCAGGGCCGATACCGGCGATCAGGGCCAGACCGGCGCCGATGGCGCAACCCATCAATACAATAGCTCTTTCCATGTTTGTTTTCCTCCTGATGTTGTATGATTGATTTTAAGGATTGATAAAAGGAATCACTCTTCCGCGGCGTTGGCGATGTACAGCGTCGTCAGCATACAGAAGATAAAGGCCTGCATAAAGCTGGAGAACCAGTCAAAATACAGGGACAGGAACGCCGGAACGCCCACCGTCAGGAAGGGAATGCTTCCCAGGAAGTCGCCCAGCAGGCCCGGCAGCAGGCCGAAGAGGGCCTGATTGGCCACGGTCAGCGCCGCATAGACCAGCGTGGAGATGACCATACCGGAGACGATGTTGCCGAAGTGACGGAACGCCATGGAAATGGGCGTGGCGCACTCGGAAATGACGTTGAAGGGCGTCAGCACCGGAATGGGCTTGGTAAAGCCGATCAGATAACCGCCCAATCCGCCGGTGCGGATTTTGGTGGCGGTGATCATGATGAACACCACAATGGCCCAGGCCAGGGTGGTGGACAGGTCCGCCGTGGGTGAGAAGCAGCCGATCAGACTGGACAGGCTGGAAAACACCGACAGGCAGAACAGAGCCGCCACAAACGGCACATAGTGGGCAAATTTTGGTCCCATGTTGGTGTTGACGAATTTCTCCGCCGTCTTGACGAGGAATTCCGCCACGGCTTGGCGCTTGGACACGTTCTGTACCTTGAGATCTCTGGTGAGCCAGATGCACAGGCCCGTGAGGATGATCATGATGGCCCAGGAGACCACCATGGTGGCTGTAATGGGAATGCAGCCAAAGAGTTCAAAGTATATGGGTGCGCCGTTGATTTCTACATTCATTGCAATCTCATTCCCCCTTCACTTCATTGGCGCCCTTGTCGGGCTTGTAGGCGCCGGTGATCTGCAGCACCAGAATGGTGATGCGCGGCAGCAGCAGCGGGATCAGCACAGTCAGCCAGTAGAACACCTCCACGGCCATGGACAATGCCAGAGCTGCCACCACGATCAGCATTCGCAGCGAATAGGTGAACTGCATGATCTGACGGCCCCGCAGTTCCTCGGCGGCGGCGGCCTTTTGGACGCTGATGCCCAGGAACACGAAGTTGCCGATGGCCACGGTGTCGCCCAGCAGCGCGCCCCACAGCACCGGCCACGAGAACCGGCCCAGGACGGCGAACACCGCCACCATCAGCGCGCTGCCCAGGAGCACGCCTGTGGAAATGCGCTTGATCTCCCTGCGTGTCGCAGGCTGTAAATGCACGATAACGATCCCTCCTGCCTACTTATGGGTATTGAATGCATCGGGCCGCTGTTTCTGATTCTTTTTGGACTGCCGGCAGGCGTGGCGATAAAACCCCAACGCCGTACTGACCGAGCCGCCCAGGCCCAGAATCAAACCCACGACCACAATCCATCCGCCCAGGGAAAACCGCTGCTGCAACCACCAGCAGCCGCCGACACATAAAATCGGCGGCGCCACCAGGGAAAAGCCCAACTGGGTCAGCCAGGTAAGGTTGCGCAGCGCCCGGAACCAAGGTTGCAAACCGCGCCGCCTCCTCCCTGCCGCAGCTGTCTTTTAACTGCCGCACCGCGTTTTCGATGATACCAATTATTATAGCAGTTCTCCCAGTTGCGTCAAGGATTATCGCAAAATTCCCGTCGCTCTTGTGGAATGTACACAATTTCTAAGGGATTTATTCTGTTTTTTTAGCTTTAAATGGAAGAAGTTTTGTTAATTTTCTGTGGTTTCGATAACTTTTTCCTGTCTTGCGCCCCGGTCCACGGCGTGATATGATGGCGGTAAGTTCAAATTCAGGAGGAATTTCCATGGACCTGCGCGACTTCTTTTCCACCCACCCCCGGCCTGCTGTAGCCTTTTCCGGCGGGGCCGATTCGGCATTCCTGCTGTGGAGCGCCGTCCGCTATGGAGTACGGCCCACAGCCTACTATGTGGAAACATCGTTCCAGACCGACGCCGAGGGCGCGGAGGCCCGGCGACTGGCGGAGGCCCTTTCGGTCCCCCTGCGGGTGATTCGCGTGGATGCGCTCGCCCAGGACGGTGTCGCCGCCAACGGCCCCCGGCGCTGCTATTTCTGCAAACAGGCCATTTTCACCGCCATCCTGGCGCAGGCCGCCGCCGACGGCTGCGGCGTTGTGCTGGAGGGCACCAACGCGTCCGACGACGTAAACGACCGGCCCGGCTGGCAGGCGCTGCAAGAACTCGGGGTTCTGTCGCCGCTGCGGCTGTGTGGACTGACCAAGGAAACCATCCGGCGTCTGTCCCGGGAAGCCGGTCTGCCCACCTGGGACAAGCCCGCCGCGGCCTGTCTGGCCACCCGCGTGCCCACAGGCACGCCCATTACGCCGGAGGCTCTGGACCGGGTGGCCCGTGCCGAAGCGGCTGTGGCAGCCCTGGGCTTCTCCGACTTCCGGGTGCGGCTGACGGCGGAGGGCTGCCGCCTGGAGCTGACGGAGCCCCAGCTGGTCCGGGCCGTTTCCCTGCGGGAGGCCCTGGTGGAAACGCTGTCGCCCCTGGTGGGGAAGGTGTCTCTGGACCTGACGCCCCGGCAATCGTCGGTAAAGGTTTCGGACGGATTTGCGGCCGACATGGTGGCGGAACTCCAATGCAATCTGGACGATATGACCGGCGAGGACATTGCCTTTGCATCGTCGCGGCTGCTGGACGCCGGGGCGCTGGATGTGTGGACGGCCCCTATTTATATGAAGAAAAACCGTCCGGCCGTGCTGCTGACGTGTCTGTGTCCCGTCCATCGGGCCGATGAATTTACCCGGCTGATGCTGCGCCATACCACCACCCTGGGGGTCCGGCGGCGGGACTGTGAACGGACGGTGCTGCACCGCAGCGTGACACAGCGGGACGGCATCCGGTTCAAATGTGCCGTCGGCCATGGGATTGCCAGGGAAAAGGCGGAATTTGACGATCTGGCGGCACGGGCCATCGCGCAGGACTGCACCCTGGCCGAGGTCCGAAAGGCGCTGGAGCTTTCCACCCTGCCGCACACCAAACCATAAACGTTTGTGCTCGATTTTTTTAAAAAATCGAGCACAAACGTTTCATTATCGGGATTCCAGCAGCGCTTTGGCCTTACGGGCCACGATGATTTCCTCGTTGGTATCCACCACATATATCCGCACGGGACTGCCGTCCACAGAGATATCCTGTCCGCCCACGGCCGTTTCATTTTTCGCCGGGTCCAGATGGATGCCCAAGCACTGGAGATTCTCCAACGCACCGGCCCGGACGCTCTTGCCGTTACGGCCGATACCGCCGCCGAACACAATGGCGTCCACGCCGCCCATGGCCGCCGTATACGCGCCGATATACTTTTTAATGTTATAACAGTAGCTGTCCAGGGCGTTGCGGCAGTCCGTATTGCCATTGGCCGCCGCCGCCTCCACGTCCCGCAGGTCGCCGGAAACGCCGCCGGACATTCCGAGAAAACCGCTCTGTTTCTGGAGCATGGTCTTGACCTCCGACAGCTCCATGCCGCAGGCTTCCACCAGATGGAAAATCACATAGGGGTCCATATCGCCGATGCGGTTGTTGTGCATGACGCCGCATTGCAGGCCAATGCCCAGGTTGGTGTCCACACTTTTCCCGTTTTCCACGGCACAAATGGAGCTGCTGCCGCCCAGATGGCAGCAGATGAGTTTGCAGTCGGAACGGCCCAGTTCCCTGGCCGCCCAGGTGGACAGGTATTCCAAGGACGCGCCGTGGAAGCCATAGCGGCGGATGCCCTCCTTTCGGGCCAGCTCCGCCGGAATGGAATAGAGGTAGGCCTTGGGGGGCATCGTCTGATGGAACGCCGTCTCAAAGGAACCGATGAGGGGCGTATTGGGCAGCAGCTCCCGGAACTGCCGGATGGCGGCAATATAAGGCGGATTGTGGGCCGGAGCCACGGTGTTGAATGCCGCCATCGCCTCCAGAACGTCCTCGGTCAAATACTGGACGCCGGAAACACCTTTGGCGTGGACCACCTTGAAGCCCACACAGCCCAGGTCCTCCAGCTGGGTGAGGACGCCGTCCAGCAATGCCTCCAGCATCCGGCTGATGGCCTCCTTATGGGTGGGAAAGTGGTTGGCCTCCCGGCCCTCGGTTCCGTTCACCAGATTTTTCCAATAGAATTCGCTTTTCTCCGTGCCGACCCGTTCGGCGCCGCCGCTGGCCAGAACCTGTTCGCCGTTGTCCATGTCGAAGAGCTGGTATTTGAGGGACGTGCTGCCCACATTGCAGATCAGTAGTTTCATAAGACCGCTCCTTTTTACAGTAAATAATAGGTATAGTATAGCAAAAAGAGGTGGCAGATACAAGACGGGAGCGTGCCGCAGCCCGCTCCCGTTGAACAGATTCGCTTGTGATTCCTTTTTACGGCTGAGACACGGTGAACGCATGGGCTTCCCAGGTCAATTCGCCCTCTGTCAAGCCCTCTACGGTATAACCGTCGGCGGCGGTGATCTCCACGGTCCAGACGCCCGGCGTCACGTTCTCCACCGGCAGCAGCACCAATTCCGTTCCGGCGCTGGTGGTCACGGCATCGAGTGCCACCGTCTCGCCGGGGGCCACAATCTGCGCTGCAATCTCCTGGTCTGCATCGCCGTCGTTGGTCAGCAAATATGTGTCCGTCACGGTGACCTGCTCCGCCACATCCACCGCCGTATGGCGGTCTACGGTCCACACGCCATCCGAAACCATCAGCACGGCCAGTTCCGTACCCACACCATCCGTGGGCAGCATGGGCGTATCGACGTCGAATCCGTTGACCGCGCCGCCGTCCAGGGCGCTGTTCCCCGTGGCGGCACTCTCCTCCATGGCTCCGCTGCTGCTGCCTGTCGCGCTGCCGGTGGTTGCGCTGTCGAATGCGCTGTCGGTGGTGGTGCTCTCCTGCATCGCGCCATTTTCCGGCGCTGCCGAATCGGCGGTCTTGGCCCCGCAGCCCCGCAGCTGAGTCGTCGCCGTCAGGCCCAGGCCCGCCACCAAAACCAACATGGCCGCCAATGCGCCCCAGCGCTGCCACTGGGACGGCGTTCGCACCGTCTGGGCGTCGGCGGCCTCCTCAATGTACGCGTCATCCACCAGGCCGATGGCCTCAAACAGCTTTTCCGCCCGACTCATACGGCCACCCCCTCTTGCTCCAGCATCTCCCGCAGCCGCTGCCGCAGCCGGTGGAGACTGGACTTGACCGTGCCGGGCCGCATGGCAAACCGCCCGGCAATCTCCTCCACGCTGTCGCCAAACCAGTACCGGCGCAGAAACAGCTGCCGTTTCTCCGGCGGCAGCTCCGCCAGGAACCGATTGATGACCGCCGCCGTCTCATTGGCGTCGTACTGTCCCTCCACCGACTCGGCAGACGGCAAACAATGGGTCAGTTCCTCCAGCAATACGTCCATGGCGCCGCCTCCCCGCTTCTGTGCCCGCCCGGCCCGATACCGGTCCAAGGAAAGATTTCTGGTAATCCGGCCCAGAAACGCCCGCAGCGGACAGGGCCGTGACGGCGGCATGGCCTCCCAGGCCCGCAGCCACGTGTCGTTGACGCACTCCTCCGCATCCTCCAGAATCCCTACGATCCGCAGGGCGATCTGACGGCAGAACGCGCCGTACTTCTTGTCGCTCTGGCGCAGGGCTTCCTCGTCCCGCTGCCAGTACAGGTCAATGATGGCCTCATCCTCCACGGCGGCCACCTCCTTCTTCCTTTGATGTCCTCTACAGTATAACACGAAAAACCGCCGCCGCAAGTTGCACCTGCGGCGGCGGTTTTTTCTCAAAGGCTCCGGTAACCGGTCAGATATTCGTCCACATCCCGGGCCGTGGCGCGGCCCTCGGCAATGGCCCACACCACCAGAGATGCACCCCGGCGCATATCGCCGGCGGTAAACACGCCCTCTCTGGCCGTGGCGTGGGAGTCCTGTCCCTCCAGGCACAGGTTCCCGCGGCTGTCCGGCTCCAGGCCGAACGCGTCCAGCACCGTGGTGTCGCAGCCGGAAAACCCGTTGGCAATGAGCAGCAGGTCGGCAGGAATCTCCCGCTCCGTCTCCGTCAGCTCCTCCATCATCACGATGCCGTCCACCCGGACCCACTGGACATCCACAATTTTCACGGCCTTTAACACGCCGGTCTCCTCGTCCGTCACCGTGCCGGTCAGCACCGTTTCATATTGGCGCGGGTCCGTACCGAAGACGGCCACGGCTTCCTCAATGGCGTAGTCGTGCTCCTCCGGCAGCTTCCCCCACAGCCCTTTCCGCTGGCGGGCCAGTTCGGCGGGCTTGCGGATGATCTGGGTCACGGAGGCGCAGCCCTGGCGGATGGCCGTGGCCACACAGTCGGAACTGGTGTAACCGGCGCCGATGATGACCACGTGCTTGTCTTTGGCGTCCAGCGGATTTTCCACACCGTCCAGCAACGTCTTGGTGGCCGCTTTCAGATAGGGTACGGCGAAACTGACGCCGGGAATCTCCGTGGAAGCGGCGGCATAGAGCCGGGGCTGTTCCGCGCCGCAGGCCAGAACCACCGCATCGTAGTCGGCCAGCAGCCGGTCCGCGTCCTCTTTGGTCACAATGGGGCTGTTGGTGCGGAAGTCCACACCTTCAAACTGCATCAGCCGCACCCGGCGGTCCACAATTTCCTTGTCCAGCTTCATATTGGGGATGCCGTAGGTCAGCAGGCCGCCCACCCGGTCCTCCCGCTCAAAGACCGTGACACTGTGGCCCCGGTGGTTCAGCTGGTCGGCACAGGCAAGGCCCGCCGGGCCGGAACCCACAATGGCCACCTTACAGCCGGAGTGGGTCTTGGGCACCTTGGGAGCCATGCGGCCGTTGGCAAAGCCGTCCTCGATGATGCCCAGTTCATTTTCCCGGACCGTGACAGCGGGCTTCCCCGCTACGGCGCAGGTACAGGCCTGCTCGCACGGAGCCGGACAGACCCGGCCCGTGAATTCCGGGAAGTTGTTCTGCTTCAGCAGACGCGACAGGGCGTGGCCGAAGTTGTCGGTCCACAGCATGTCGTTCCATTCGGGAATCAGATTGTGCAGGGGGCAGCCGAAGATGTCGCCGCCGTAGCTGACGCCGCTTTGACAGAAGGGGACGCCGCAGTTCATACAGCGGCCGCCCTGCTCCATGCGGGCTTCCTTGGAAAGGGTCCGATGGAACTCTCCCCAGTGCCTGACGCGGCTCTTGGGCGCTTCCGCGCCGTCCTCCCGCCGCTCAAATTCCATAAAACCGGTGGATTTTCCCATGTCGTTCCCTCCTTATTTCCCAGTCATGGCGTAAAACGCCTCGATTTCCGCCGCTTCTCTGGACATGCCTCTGGCCTCAAAAGAGGCGATGACGTCCATCATGCGCTTGAAGTCCTTGGGCATGATCTTCTTGAAGTCGCCCAGCCGCTGGTCGAAGTGGTCCAGCAGCTCCCGGCCGATGGTGGAACCGGTGGCGGCGGTGTGTTCCTCGATCAGGGCTTTCAGCGCCTGAATGTCATGCTTCTCCGTGACGGAGGACATGGACACCAGTTCCTTGTTGACCCGCAGATACAGGTCGTGCTCCGGGTCCAGCACATAGGCCACGCCGCCGGACATACCGGCCGCGAAGTTGGCGCCCACGGGGCCCAGAATGACGGCACAGCCGCCGGTCATGTACTCACAGCCGTGGTTGCCCACGCCCTCTACCACCGCCGTGGCGCCGGAGTTACGGACGCAGAACCGCTCACCGGCCATGCCCCGGACGAACGCTTTGCCGGAGGTGGCGCCGTACAGGGCCACATTGCCGATGATGATATTTTCCTCGGCCTTGAATTTGCTCTTTTTCGGCGGGTAGACAATGAGCTTGCCGCCGGAGAGGCCCTTGCCGAAGTAGTCGTTGGAATCGCCCTCCAGTTCCAGCGTCAGGCCCTTGGGGATGAACGCGCCGAAGCTCTGTCCCGCGCCGCCGGTGCAGCGAATCTGATAGGTGTCCTCGGCCAGACGGTCGCCGTGACGGCGGGTGATCTCCGAACCGAACAGGGTACCGAAGGCCCGGTCGGTGCTGGAGATATCCAGAGACAGGCTGGCGGGCTTTCCGGCCAGCAGGGCGCTGGCCAGCTTCTTGAGGAGAATCTTCTGGTCCAGGGTCCGCTCCAGGTGGAAGTTGTAAACATCCCGGGGGTCAAAGCTGGTACCCTTTTCTCCGGCGTAGGGGTTTCGCAGGATGCCGGACAGGTCCACCGATTCCGCCCGATGGCTGATGGAGTGCTCCACGGGCTTCAGCAGGTCCGTGCGGCCCACCAAATCCCGGACCCGGCGGATACCCAGGGAGGCCATGATCTCCCGCAGCTGCTGGGCCACAAATTCCATAAAGGTCATGACGTATTCCGGCTTGCCCCGGAAGCATTTCCGCAGCTCCGGATTCTGTGTCGCCACACCGGCGGGGCAGGTATCCTGATTACAGACACGCATCATGACGCAGCCCAGGGTGACCAGGGGGGCCGTGGCGAAGCCGAATTCCTCCGCGCCCAGCATACAGGCCACGGCCACATCGTAGCCGTTCATGAGCTTGCCGTCGGTCTCCAGGACCACACGGGACCGCAGGCCGTTGGCAATCAGTGCCTGATGGGCCTCGGCCAGGCCCAGCTCCCAGGGCAGGCCCGCGTTGTGGATGGAGGTCTGGGGCGCGGCGCCGGTGCCGCCGTCATAGCCGGAGATCAGAACCACCTGGGCGCCGGCCTTGGCCACGCCGGCGGCGATGGTGCCGACGCCGGCCTCGGAGGCCAGCTTGACGGAGATTCTCGCCTTGTCGTTGGCGTTTTTCAGGTCGTAGATCAGCTGCGACAGGTCCTCGATGGAGTAGATATCGTGATGGGGCGGTGGGGAAATCAGGGAGATACCCGGCGTGGAATGGCGGGTCTTAGCGATCCACGGATAGACCTTTTTGCCGGGCAGATGGCCGCCCTCACCGGGCTTTGCGCCCTGGGCCATTTTGATCTGCAATTCCTCGGCGCTGACCAAATATTCCGAGGTGACGCCGAAGCGGCCGGAGGCCACCTGCTTGATGGCGCTGCACTTATCGGACTTGAGTCGGGCCGTGTCCTCGCCGCCCTCGCCGGAGTTGGACTTGCCGCCCAGCCGGTTCATGGCCAGGGCCAGACATTCGTGGGCCTCCTGGGAAATGGAGCCGTAGGACATGGCGCCGGTTTTAAACCGCTTGACGATTTCACTGACCGGCTCCACCTCGTCGATGGGGATGGGACCGCTCTCCGGCGTGGCAAAGGTCAGCAGGCCCCGCAGGGTGTGGGGCGTGGATTCGTCATCCACCAGATGGGTGTACTGCTGGAACATCCTGTAATCCCGATTGCGGGTGGACTGCTGCAACAGCCAGATGACCTGGGGATTGTACATATGGTCTTCCTTCTGGCTGCCGCTGCGGAGCCGCTCGTAACCGTTGGACTCCAGGGTGGTGTCGTTGGGCAGGCCCAGGGGGTCAAAAGCATGGGAGTGGTAATACTCGACGCCCTCGGCAATCTCCTCCAGGCCCACGCCGCCGACTCGGGAAATGGTGTTGGTGAAGTAGCGGTCCATGACGTCCTTTCGGATGCCGATGGCCTCGAAAATCTGCGCCGACTGGTAGGACTGGATGGTGGAGATGCCCATTTTGGACGCCACCTTGACGATGCCGTGGAGGACGGCGCTGTTGTAGTCGTCCACGGCCACGGTGTAGTCCTTGTCCAGCAAGCCCTCATGGATGGCCTGACGGATGCACTCATGGGCCAGATAGGGGTTGACGGCCCGTGCGCCGTAGCCCAGGAGGGTGGCGAAGTGGTGGACGTTGCGGGGCTCCGCCGATTCCAGAATGACGGAGACGGCGGTGCGCTTCTTGGTGCGAATCAAATGCTGTTCCAGCGCCGACACGGCCAGCAGGGACGGAATGGCCACATGGTTTTCATCCACGCCGCGGTCGGACAGGATGAGGATATTGGCGCCGTTTTTGTACGCCCGGTCACAGGCCACAAACAGATGATCCAGCGCCCGGTCCAGACGGGTATTCTTATAATAGAGGAGGGACACGGTTTCCACCTGGAAGCCGGGCCGGTTCATGTACTTGATCTTCAACAAGTCCACATTGGTGAGGATGGGGTTGTTGATTTGCAGGACGTTACAGTTCTCAGCCCGGTCCTCCAACAGATTGCCGTCGGAACCCACATAGACCGTGGTATCGGTGACGGATTCCTCGCGGATGGCGTCGATGGGCGGGTTGGTCACCTGGGCAAACATCTGCTTGAAGTAGTTGAAGAGGGGCTGATGCTTCTCCGACAGGACCGCCAGGGGCAGATCGTCGCCCATGGCCGCCGTGGGCTCGGCGCTGTTGCGGGCCATGGGGAGAATGGTGTCCTTGATGTCCTCGTAGGAGTAGGCAAACGCCTTCTGCAATCTGGCCCGATAGTCGCTGTCCAGCGTGACGGCCTTTTTGTTGGGAATGGGCAGGTCCTTGAGGGTCACCAGGTGCTGATCCAGCCATTCGCCGTAGGGCAACCGGGCGGCATAGGCGCTTTTCAGCTCGTCATCCTCAATGATCTTCCCTTTGACCGTATCCACCAACAGCATTTTGCCGGGCTGGAGACGGAATTTACGAACCACGGACTCCGGCGGAATGTCCAGGACACCCACTTCCGAAGCCAGAATCAGCGTCTTGTCCTTGGTCACATAGTAGCGGGAGGGCCGCAGACCGTTGCGGTCCAGCAGCGCGCCCACCACATCGCCGTCGGAAAAGACAATGGCGGCGGGGCCGTCCCAAGGCTCCATCATGGTGGCGTAATAGTGGTACATGTCCCGCTTTTTCCGGTCCATGATCTCATCCTTCTGCCAGGCCTCAGGAACGGTGATCATCATGGCCAGGGGCAGGTCCATACCGTTCATGGTCAGGAACTCAATGGTGTTGTCCAGCATGGCCGAGTCGGAGCCTGCGCCGTTGATAACCGGCAGAATTTTATCGATGTCATCCTGCATGATGCGGGAGGACATGGTTTCCTCCCGGGACAGCATCCGGTCGGCGTTGCCCCGGATGGTGTTGATTTCACCGTTGTGAAGAATCATGCGGTTGGGGTGGGCCCGCTCCCAGCTGGGATTGGTGTTGGTGGAGAACCGGGAGTGGACCAGGGCGATGGCCGATTGGTAGTCCTCGCTCTGCAAATCCTCATAGAACCGCCGCAGCTGGCCCACCAGGAACATACCCTTATAGACGATGGTCCGGCTGGAGAAGGACGCCACATAGGTGTTATCGTTGCTCTGCTCAAACTCCCGGCGGATGATGTACAGCTTCCGGTCGAAGGCAATGCCCCGCTCCACGTCCTGAGGCCGCTCCACAAAGCACTGGAGGATGGCGGGCATACAGTCCAGTGCCTTCTGGCCCAGGACCTCCGGATGGACCGGCACCTCTCTCCAGCCCAGAAACCGGACGCCCTCCTTGTTGGCGATGATCTCCAGCATCTTCTTGGCCTGATTGCGCAGGAGCCGGTTCTGCGGCATGAAGAACATACCCACGCCGTAGTCCCGGGCACTGCCCAGGGAGATGCCGCAGGCCGCCGCCGCCTTTTTGAAGAATTTATGGGAAATCTGTAACAGGATACCCACGCCGTCGCCGGTTTCCCCGGCGGCGTCCTTACCGGCGCGGTGCTCCAGCTTTTCCACGATTTTCAGCGCGTCATCCACGGCGCCGTGGTCGGGCTTGCCGTCGATGCGGACGACGGCGCCAATGCCGCAGGCGTCATGCTCCAGTTGGGGGACGTATAACCCTCTTTCTTCCATAACCGCTTCACCTTGACCTTTCCGGACCGGGGAGTTTTGGTGAAAACGACGAACATACCGGCATGGTTTCCCAAACTCCCAATCATATCCTCTATATTTTATGAAGATTATACGACGTTTGCCGGGCCAGGTCAAACAGGAATTCCCCCTTTCAAAAAAGTTTGTATGATTTATCCAGAATCAACGGCCCCGGCAGGCCCCAAATTATTTACATTACCGTCAGTGAATTTTCAAAACAAAAACTCTGTCTTGCACCATGAAATTCCGTTTGATACCGATGTTTTTCCGATTTTCCAACCGTCTATCTATCGAATACAGATTTTATCCATGTGCTTTTGATATATAGACACCTGTTTTTACACCCTATTGCACAGTATTTTGTTAAACCGCTGTTGCAAGAAATCTGTCATTTTGCCCAATTTCCTCCCAGATGCTACGGAGGGCAAAAAAAGACCGGACACCCGAAGGTGTCCGGCCGGGAAAACACTGTGCAATTACGGTGCGTCTTCAATGAGACCATAGCCACCGTTGTGGCGCTTGTAGACCACGGCAAACGCACCGCCGTTTTCCTCGTCGCGGAACGCGAAGAACGTGTGGTCCAGCAGATTCATCTGCAAGATGGCCTCGTCGCGGGTCATGGGCTTCATGGGGAAGGACTTGGTGCGGATCAGGTTGAACTCCCCTTCCTCCGGTTCCTCGGGAGCAAAGGAGGAAACGGCCTCGGGGGACCGTACAAAGGCATCCTGCCGGATGCGGCGGGCCAGCCGCGTTTTATTCTTACGGATCTGCCCCTCAATGGTACCAACGGCCGCGTCGATGGACGCGAACATGTCGGACGTACTCTCGCTGGCGCGGAAGTAGGTATTGGCGGCATGAACCGTGAGCTCCACGATATTCCGGTTTTTCTCTACACTGAAGGCGACCAGAGCCTCAGCGTCATCACGGAAATAGCGATCCAGCTTGGTGACCTTCTTCTCGGCGTAGTCACGAACGGTGCCGGGCAGGTTGAGCTTTTTCTCAAGAAACTGGATTTTCATATGCGTCGCTCCTTTCGTCCCCCTCCGGGGACCTTTGGTATAGTTTCCCTGTGCATATTATACCACATATCGACCATTTTGCAAGTCGAAAATGTGCAGCTTCACAATGTCCATCATTTACCGAAAAAAGTTCTCAGACTTCCGGGTTTTCGACGGGATTTCCGGCGGCGGCCCCCTTGGAACTGCGCCGCCCCTCGGTGCGCTCCAGCATCACGGCCATAATCTGCTGGAAGATCTCCTCGGCGTGATTGCGGAACGCGTCGGCCATGCGCTGGGCCTGCTGCTCCGACGGGGCCATCAGTTCCAGGGACATCAAGCTGCCCATGTGGTCGTGAAGCCCCATGGCCACGGTGTACTCGCCGTTGTCCCGGGGACGGATTTCGGCGCGGATGCGGTTTTGCCGCCGCTGTTCCCGGTTGTACTGGGCCACCGCTGCCTCCACCCGTTGGGCCACCGGATAGGCCAGGGAATCCTCCACCAGCGCGCCGGTCTCCCGGCCCTCGGCGGTGATCTCATAGGTGTTGTCCCCCAGCAATGCCAGATGGCCCGAGGCCTCCAGCTGGGGCAGCGCCTCCTGAATATCAAAATAGCTGACGCAGTCGTCCTGGAAGCACAACTCATAAATTTTCTGAGCCGTGGCCGTCCCTTCCACCCGGCTCATGGCATAGAGAATCAATACTTTTACATCCATCATGGAGTGGATAAATCCACGCTGTTCCATCGGCTCACCTCGTTATGGTTCTTTCTGTGGCAGCACCGCATAATTCGACAAGAGAACTGGGCGAGTCCTTTTGCTCCAAACCGTGCAGTTGGAGTAAAAGGGCCGGCCTGGTCCACAGGCATAATAATTGGCGTTGCCTTATGGTAATTATGCTCCATTATAGCCCATTTCCCGGCAAAGTACAAGGAAGTTCTCCCATGGAAAATATTACAGCTTGTAATTCTTTGTAACTTTTTGTTACCATATGGCCAGGAGGTAATGCAAAATGAACCAGAAACATACATATCGTACCGTATCCGCCGCCGTGGCGGCCCTGCTGCTGACCGGCGCCATGGTCACTCCGGCGTCCGCCGCCCGGCCCCAATGGCATTGGAACTGGAACAACTGGAATTGTATCCAGATCTGCCCTGACCATGCCGTACCGGATACGGATACCACACCGGACACCGACAGCAAGCCCGACATGGACACCACGCCGGACACCGACAATACGCCCGATATGGACGTCACACCGGACACCGACAATACGCCCGATATGGACGCCACGCCGGACACCGACAATACGCCCGACATGGACACTACACCCGATACCGATCCCACCCCGGAGACGGATACCACGCCGGACAGCGGTTCCGTCAGCTCCCTGGAGCGGCAGGTGGTGGCCCTGGTCAACCAGGAGCGTGCCGCCTACGGTCTGGCTCCTCTGACCCTCAGCACCGATCTCAGCGACGGCGCCCGGCTCAAGTCCAAGGACATGCGGGACAACCGCTACTTTGACCACAACAGCCCCACCTACGGCACCCCCTTTGAAATGATGCGCACGCTGGGTATCACCTACCGGTCCGCCGCCGAAAATATTGCCATGGGCTATCGCACCGCGGAGGCCGTGGTGAACGGCTGGATGAACTCCGCCGGTCACCGGGCCAACATTCTCTCGGACAAGTACACGGAGATCGGTGTGGGCCATGTGGACGGGTACTGGACCCAGTGGTTTGTGAATCGCTGAAAAACCTTAGAATCGTTAGAATATTTCTCATGTCATAGCAAACAATACCTCTGACAAATCCAAAAGGAGGTATTTCCCTTGACATCCAATTTCTCTCCCCTGCGCCGTGTGGCCCCGGCGGCAGGCGCGGTGCTCTGCGTCTGTGTGCTGGCCACCGGTGCGGCCGCTGCCCAGCGGGAAACACTGTATGACGCCGTCTACTGCTTTGAGGCGGCGGATTTTGCCGACAGCCAACAGCTGACCGGCATCTTTCTCACCGAGGTCCCGGCGCCCTCCGTGGGCAAGCTGTGCTATGGCAACCGGGTTCTGCAAGCCGGCGACGTGCTGCCTGCTTCGGCTCTGACCAGCCTGACGCTGCGGCCCGTCTGCACCGGCGATCAGGAAGCCGCCGTCTGCTATCTGCCCATCACCGAAGAGGGGCTGGGGCAATCACAGACCGTATCCATCTCCATTTCCTCCGGAGAAAACCACGCCCCCACGGCCCAGGACGGCACATTGGAAACGTACAAGAACATTGCCAGCGACGGCACGTTGGACGTAACGGACCCGGAGGGCGACAGTCTCCGTTATGAGCTCACTGGAGCGCCCAAGCGCGGCGAGGTGGAGCTGCGGGCCGACGGCACCTACACCTATACGCCCGCCAATAACAAGGTGGGCTCCGACCGGTTCACCTACACCGTCACCGACGCCGCCGGCAACGTGTCTAACGAGGCCACCGTGGAGATTGAAATTCTCAAGCCCATGGACAAGATCACCTACAGCGACATGGAGGGCGACGGCGACCACTTCACGGCCCTGTGGCTGCGGGAACAGCAGCTGTTCTCCGGCGAGTCCGTCGGCGGCACCCTGTGCTTCAACCCGGACAAGGCGGTGACGCGGGGCGAATTCCTGGTGATGCTGGCCCAGCTGACGGACTTGAAGCCCGACGAGGCCCAGATGACCTCCGGCTTTGACGATGAATCCCTAACACCTGTCTGGATGCGGCCCTATATCGTGTCGGCCCTGCGGGCCGGGTATATCTCCGGCACCGCCCAAGATGACGGTGTGGTATTTCGTCCCACGGCGGACCTGACCACCGCCGAAGCTGCCGTCATGGTGCAGAATGTGTTGCAGCTGCCTGCTGTGACGGAGGTTTCCGGCCAGCTGGCCGACGAGAGCGTACCCGCCTGGGCCGCCGAAGCCGTCTGCGCCCTGGATGAAGCCGGTCTGCCGGTGGGGGCCTACGACGAAACCATGACCCGCCGCGACGCCGCTAACCTGCTGTATGCCACGGCTTGCCTGTTGGAAGACCGTATGAATGAGGAGCCGGACAGCCTGTTCTGACCCGCACTTTCCCACGCACCCAACATTAAAAGTTTTACTCGATTTTTTTTCAAAAAATCGCAGGGGTCCAGGGGGCAGCGCCCCCTGTCGCCCGCCGCAGCGGGCGAAATTCCCGCGCCGCGCACGGCGCGAAATCCCCCATCGTTCCCAGCGCCATCCGCAGATGGCGCAATCCCCGCAGCGTATGCCGCAAGGCCGCCATCCCCACCCCATCGCGGGTGGTGGACGGCGGCCTTTTTGTGTGGTACCAGGTATCGTTATTCGCCGCATTTGGGCGCAGTCGTACCCTCTGCCGGCACTTCCGATTGACGGGTATGCCGCCGTTGGGTATCCCATGGACGCAAAGCCGGGGGCGTCGCTGCGGCGGCGTCCCCGGTTTTTATGCGCTCAAATCCTTACTGCTTGTCTTCGTCGTCGTTGTCGGCCACATCCACATCGATGACAACGGATTCGGCGGACTTGGGCTCGGTCACCAAATCATCCTCGGTAATATCCACCACATAGTCGTCGCCGACCATCTCCTCATCGTCGTCATGGCCCTGGCTGCGCAGCTCCTCAATGGCGATTTTCAGGTCCTCAATGGCGATTTTGGATTCGGAAATCCGCTCGCACCAAGGCGTATACACCGCCGGGTCCGGCGTCTGGCCCACAATATAGTCCTTATAGTACAGCTTGCCCAGCTCAATCTGGGCCTTCTTGATCTTTTCCTCTTCGGTGCGGATGGCCAGATTGGCCTTGGCCACGGATGCCAGCTGGCGGGTCTTCTTCACTGCCGTCTGGGCCCCCTCCACGGCCATGCCCTTGAACGTCTCCAGATAATCATTAAATGTTGCCATAGGGAATCGCTCCTTTCAGTCCTGTGGGGTTGTTTCCTCGTTTTTCGCCATTATACCACGGTTTTCAGTTTGTGGGAAGAGTTATGCCGTCTTTTCTTTCTCTTCCGCAGAGGCGGCCTTCTGCCGGTTGACCGCCAGATTGGCCGGGTCATGGGGCCGGATTTTCAGGTTCCACACCAAACATCCCACGGCCACCAGGAAGGACAGCGCCGCCAGCAGCTGGCTGACCCGGATGCCCGTGCCGAAGAGGTACAGGCTGTCGGTGCGCATCCCCTCAATCCAGGCACGGCCCAGGCCGTACCAGGCCACATACATGGTGAAAATCTGACCGTCATAGCGGCGGCGCTTTTTGAAATAGAAATGCAGGGCCAGAAAACCCACCGCGTTCCAAACCGATTCATAGAGGAACGTGGGGTGATAGTACGTCACCACACCGGCGCTGTCGGCAATGCCCATCTTGAACAAGCTGTCGGTGACGCCGCCGTGGGCCTCCCGGTTCATAAAGTTGCCCCAACGGCCGATGGACTGGCCGATGAGCAGCCCCATGGAGCCGATATCCATCATGGGCAGCAGGGGCGTTTTTTTCCATCGGGAATGGAGAATCACGCCGATGGCCGCGCCGATGACGCCGCCGTAGATGGCCAGACCGCCCTTCCAGATAAAGAAGACGGAGATGGGATTGTCGGCGTACAGCTCCCAATAGAAGATGCAGTAATAAAGTCTTGCACCGATGATGCCCAGGGGAGCGGCCAGCAGCAGCATATCGAGAATGTTGTCCTCGGTGAGGCCGAACTGCTTGGCACAGCGGCAGCCGTAGAGCACCGCCAGGGCAAAGCCGATGGCGATGAGAATGCCGTACCAGTAGATGGGTTTTTCACCCAGAGAAAAGGCCACCGGCGAGGGGTTGACCTCGATGCCCAGATTGGGGAACGTGATGGGGGATGCCAAAAACACAATACGTCATCCTTTCGCGTTGGGATAGATGAGGGAGAGGGCCGCCCGCTGGGGGACCACCGTATCCCGGATCATTCGCACCGTCTCGTCCAGGGTGATGGAGCGGTACAAATCCGGGAAGTCATAATAGAACGCCCCCTCAAAGGTGCTCTGGCACATACGGTAGCAGATGTTTTCAAAACTGTCAAGTTCGCGAATGCGGCGTCCGAACGCCGAGCGCTTGAGCCGCTGGAACAGCGCTTCATCGGCGCCCTCCCGACCCAGCCGCTCCGCCTCTTGGAGCACGGCGTCCACCACCCGCTCCGGCTCGTTGCTGTCGCCGCCGATGGACAGCATGCCCAGCGTTTTGACGCCCTCATACCCGGCGGAGAAATCGCAGTCAATGAGACCGTCCTCGTACAGCTTCGTATAGAAGGCCGTGGACTCGCCCACCAGCAGCTCCGCCGCCAGATCGCCTACCAACTCCTGTCGGAGAATGTCCGCGCCTGTTTTTGGTGTGTCGCAGCGGAACGCCACGGTGAAGCCCGGCATGGACACCTCCATGTTCTGCTCCACCCGTGCCATCTTCTCCGCCGTCAGGGGCTCGGCGGGGCCGTAGTCCCGACCGCCCACGCCGCCGGGGGTCTTGGGCAGGATATTTCTTGCGCTCTCCACCACCAGCACCGGGTCCACAGGACCCGCCACACAGAGCATCATATTGGACGGGTCATAGAAGGCCTTGTGGCAGTCGTACAGCGTCTGGGCCGTGATATCCTGGATGGATTCCACCGTACCGGCGATGGGCACCCGAATGGGATGGTGCTGATACAGGGCCGCGAAGAGGTTCTCATACATCCGGGAACCGGAGCTGTCCTCGTACATGCGGATTTCCTGGGCGATGATGCCCCGCTCCTTCTCCACGCTCTCCTCGGTGAAATAGGGCGTGGACACATACCGCAACAGCAGTTCCAGATTTTCCCGCCAATGTTCCGTGGATTCTACATGATATGCCGTCATGGAATAGCCGGTGAAGGCGTTGGGACTGCCGCCCAAGGCGGAAAACATCTGCATCACGTTGCCCTCGGGCATGTCGAACAGTTTATGCTCCAGATAGTGGGCCACACCGGCCGGTGTCTCATACACCTTGCCGTCCATGGTGAACTTCGTGTCGATAGAACCGAAGTCCGTGGCAAAAAAGGAATACGTCTTGGCGAAGTCAGGCCGTGGAATGACGCGGATGCGCAGCCCGTTGGGCAGCCGTTCCTCGTAAAACGTCTCCCGCAGCTGTTCCAGCACTACCTTTTTCATTTTGCCACCCCCTCAATAAAGTACACCGTGTCCAGCGTCACACGGCGGGCGGCCTCGGCCACCTGCTCCGCCGTCACCGTCTCCAGGGATTTTGCCAGATCGGCCATGGTGCCGTCCTGGCCCAAAATGGCCTGGCCCAATGCGTAATCGTCCAGCCGTCCAGGGCTGTCCATGCCGGTTTTCAGGGAGGACAGCAGCGCAATCCGGGCGCCCTCCAGTTCTTCCTCCGTGATCTCCCCCTGCCGCGTCAGTTCCAGCTGGTGGAGAATTTCATCCCGGGCCACTTCAAATTTATCAAACTCGATGCCCGACGATACCACCATAACGCCCTTAAACTTTTCAATGGTGGAGCTGGCATAATAGCACAGGGACATCTTTTCCCGGACGTTCATAAACAGTTTGCTGGTGACGCCGGAGCCGAACACGGCGTTCATCATCAGCGCCGCCGGATACCGCTCCACATCGTCGGCAGTGCAGCCCAGACGGAAGCCCATGGCCAGCTTGCCCTGGGTCACGTCCAGCGCTTCCCGCTTTGTCTGCACGGTCTCCGCCTTGTCCACGATCACGGTGGAGAACGCGTCGGCTTCGCCCCGGGGCAGGTCCGACAGGCCCGCTTTCAGCAGGTCCGCCACCGTGTCGGCGTCACAGCTGCCGTGGTAGAAGATCTCCATGCGGGAGTGCTCCAGAATGTGGCGGTAATGGTCATAGAGACTTTGGGCCGTGATGGGCTCCACCTCTTCCACATCGCCCAGGCGGGGCAGACCGTAGGCTTCGTCCTTGCACATGGTCCGCAGCAGCTGGGACACCACATAGCTGCGCTTGTTGTTGATGCGGGCTTCCATGGTGTTGATGAGGTTCTGCTTTTCGCCGTCCACAAAAGCGGAGACAAACGCTCCGTCCTCCGTCACCGGACGGAGCAGCAGACGGCAGACAAAGTCCACCATGGGCGCCAGAATCGGCTCGCCGTCCAAGGCGTAGCGGTCCTCCAGAAAGGCCGCATAGAAGCCCGTGGTCTGAACCTCGCCTTTTTTGCGGACGAGACTGCCCACACTGGCCCCATAGTAGCCGTCGAGAAACGCCGAAATCTCCCGCATGTCCGGGCAGCCCTCGCAGCCCCGCAGGAGCACCGCCGGAAGCAGTGCGTTGGCCGCCGCTTCCTCCCGCCGCAGGGGGCGCAGCAGGGAGACGCTGAGACAACCGGTTTTAAATTTTTCACTCTGCACACAGGTGAGGAACACACCGGGCAAAAGTTCTGTTCGTCTGTTCAATCAATTCATCCTTTCCAGGGTATGGTGACCTATTGGGTCATCATACCACAGTTCGTCAAAAAAGTAAAATATGTTGGAAACTGCTTGTCAGAACGGCGCTTTTCCTGTAAACTAATAGACTATGGCAACGCTGTATCCGTTGTGGCAAATGGGCCATCCAAGCCGCAGACACCGAGAGACGGCGTCGCCAGTCAATAAGGAGGCATACTACATGCAATGGATCGAACTGACCATCGCCACCGCGCCCGCGGGCATTGAGCTGGTGGCGGCACGGCTGACGGCCTTGGGCTTCGACAGCTTTATTATGGACGATCAACAGGAATTTCATGATTTTTTAGAGCAGAATCGTCAATATTGGGACTACGTGGATGAGGAACTGGAACAGCAAATGGCCGGAATTTCCCAGATTCGCCTCTATGTGGAGGACACGCCCCAGGCTGTGGAGACGGCGTCCTTCCTCAGCGAGCAGCTTTCCCTGCTGCGCCGTCAGTTTCCGGCCGTGGACTTCGGCCCTTTGACGGTGTCCGCGGCAGGCTGCCGGGATGAGGACTGGGAGAACAGCTGGAAACAGTATTATCAACCCCTGCCCATTGGTGAAAAACTGTTGGTGGTACCCCAGTGGCTCCACCCGGAAAACCCCGAGGGCCGCGTGGAGGTTCGGCTGGACCCCGGCATGATCTTCGGTACCGGCGCCCACGCTTCCACCCAAATGTGCATGAAGGCGCTGGAACAGTGCATCCACGGCGGCGAACGGGTCATCGACCTGGGCAGCGGCAGCGGGATTCTGTCCTTTACGGCGCTGCTGCTGGGGGCCGCCACAGCCACCGGCGTGGACATTGACCCCAAGGCCGAGGACATCGCCCGGGAAAACGCCGCCATGAACGGTCTCGACGGTTCCCGGTTCACCGCCGTCACCGGCAACGTCATTGACGATCAGGCCCGCATGGAGGAACTGGCCCAAGGCGGCTACGATGTGGTATTGGCCAACATTGTGGCCGACGTCATCATTCCCCTGGCCCCGGTGGTACCCCACTTCCTGCGCAAGGGCGGCGTGTTCCTGTGCTCCGGCGTGCTCAATGTGCGGCTGGATGAAGTAAAGGCGGCGCTGGAAGCGGCAGGCCTCACCATCACCGGCTGCAATCAGATGGACGACTGGTGCCAGCTGAGCGCCACCTGCTGAGGAGGCTGCAACTTTGGCATATATCCCCTATCGCACCCGGGTGCGCCTTCGAAAGCTGGCCGTGGCTCTGGTCATCATCGTCGTGCTGCTGCTGCTGACCGCCGTGGGCTTCGTCATCTATTTGCAGCGTTTTCTGGTCTACTCCGCCGACGGCGTCCGGCTGGAGTTCTCTCCGTCCACCGAGAGCAATACAGTTCAGGAAAAGCTGGAACCCCTGCCCGACGCCCAGGTGGTGGTGGACACCAGCCCCATAGAGGACACCAGCACCATGACCCGTCTGGAGGGCATTTACGTGACCACCGATATGCTCAGTGACAGCGACGCCATTCTCGAAGCCGTTCAGGCCACGGAGGGACAGGTGGCCGTACTGCTGGACGTCAAAAGTATCTACGGCAATTTTTATTACTCCACCGCCATTCCCGGCGCGGAAACCTCCTCCTCTGTGGATGTGACCGCCGTAGACCAGCTGATTGCCGATCTCAACGCCAACGGCCGCGTCTATCTCATCGCCCGGCTGCCGGCGTTCCGTGACAGTGCCTATGCCCTGGCCAACCAGTCCTGCGGCCTGCCCCTGGACAACGGCGCGTTGTGGATGGACAGCGACAGCTGTTACTGGCTGGACCCGGCCAATCAGCAGGTCCTTTCCTATCTCCAGAGCATTCTCTCGGAACTGGCCGGTCTGGGCTTTGAGGAAGTGGTCCTGTCGGACTTCACCTTCCCCGCCAGTCAGAACATCGCCTATGACGGCAACCGGGTGTCCGCCGTGCTGGACGCCGCCCAGCGGCTGTCCTCCAACCAGACGGAGCGCTCCCCCGCCCTGTCCCTGGCCACCACGGACCCGGCGCTGGCCGCCTATGCCGACCGGGTGTATCTGACCAGCAACGACGGCTCTCAGGTCCAGGCCCTGGTGGACACCTTCTCCGACGTCTATGACACGCTCCACGATCGTGTGGTCTTTCTCACCAGCTCCCGGGACACCCGCTTTGCGGAGTACGGCATTCTGCGCCCGGCGGTGACGGAGGACGCGGAATCGTGACGCATTTCTTTTGCGGGGCTCTGCCCCGCACCCCGCAATTTTTAAAAAAAATTGAGTAAAACTTGAAATTAGCCCCGGATTCCCATGGAATCCGAGGCTGAAATATTATTAATATAAGGATAGAGCTAAAATCACCGTTTGGAACCCAACGATAAAAGTTTACTCGATTTTTTCAAAAATCGCAGGGGTCCAGGGGACGGCGTCCCCGGTCGCGCCCCGCAGGGCGCGAAATCTCCCTTACTGCATCAAAGAGCAGATGCGGTCGGTATACTCGGTGGGGTTGTCGATGGGCAGACCCGCCATGAGCAGGGACTGATCGTACAGGACCTCCACATACTTCTTGGCCTTCTCCGGGTCCTGGGCCACGGCAACTTGCAACGTGGCAAAGACGGCGTGCTCCGGGTTCAGCTCCAGGATACGGCCGGCCTTAAAGCCCATTTCCGGATTCATCTTCTGGAAGTATTTCTCCATCTCAAAGCTCATGCCCTCGTCGGGGACCAGGCACACGGGGTAGCTCTTGAGGGTGGCGCTGAGACGCACATCCTTGACGCGGTCGCCCAGCGTCTCCTTGATGAAGTCCAGGGTGGGCTTGGCGGCCTCGTTCTTCTCCTCCATGGCCTTCTTCTCCTCGTCGGAGGTCAGGCCCAGGTCGTCGGACGCGATGTTCTTGAAGTCCTTTTCGGCAAACTTCTGGAGGGTCTGGGGAATGAATTCGTCCACATCCTCCGTGAAGAACAGGACATCGTAGCCCTTGTCCTGGAGCAGCTCCATCTGGGGCAGCTGGGAAAGGCGCTGGCGGCTCTCACCGGCGGCAAAATAGATGTGCTCCTGACCTTCTGCCATGCCGTCCACATACTCCTGGAGAGTCACCAGCTTCTGCTCCTTGCTGGACCAGAAGAGCATCAAATCCTGAAGCAGGTCCTTGTGCATGCCGTACTCGGCCACCAGGCCGTATTTCAGATTCCGGCCAAAGGCGTTAAAGAACTTCTCGTACTTCTCCCGGTCATTTTCCAGGAGCTTCTTCAATTCGGACTTGATCTTCTTTTCCAAGTTGGAGGCGATGAGTTTCAACTGGCGGTCGTGCTGGAGCATCTCACGGGAGATGTTCAGACTCAAATCCTGAGAATCCACGATGCCCTTGACAAAACGGAAGTGCTCCGGCAGCAAATCCTCGCAGTTCTCCATAATCAGGACGCCGGAGGAATAGAGCTGCAAGCCTTTCTTGTACTCCTTGGTGTAGAAGTCGTAGGGGGCCCGGGCAGGGATATAGAGCAATGCCTTATAGGTAATATTGCCCTCGATGCTCAGATGGATGGTGGCCAGAGGATTCTCATAGTCGAAGAACTTCTCCTGATAGAACCGGTTGTACTCCTCCTCCGTGACGTCCTTCTTGGCCCGCTGCCACAGGGGCACCATGGAGTTGAGAGTCTCGTTTTCGGTGTACGTCTCGTACTCGGGCTTCTCGCTGTCCTTGGTCTCCTCCTTGACGCGGGTCTTGGTCACGTCCATGCGGATGGGGTAGCGGATATAGTCGGAGTACTTGCGGACCAGCGACCGCAGCTCATGCTCCTGGAGGAACCGGCTGTAGTTCTCGTCCTCGGTGTCGGCCTTCAGGTGCATGATGACCTGGGTACCGGCGCTATCCTTCTCACAGGGGGTAATGGTGTAGCCGTCGGCGCCGGAGGACTGCCACATCCAGGCTTCGTCGGAGCCGTACTTTTTGGAGATCACCGTCACGGCGTCGGCCACCATAAAGGCGGAGTAGAAGCCCACGCCAAACTGGCCGATGATGTCGATATCCTCCTGCTGCTCCATGTCCTTTTTGAACTGGAGGGAACCGCTCTTGGCGATGGTACCCAGATTCTCCTCCATGTCCTCCCGGCTCATGCCGATACCGTTGTCGGACACGGTCAGCAGACGCGCTTTTTCGTCCACCGTAATGTCGATGGCGAAGTCGCTGCGGCTCAGGCCCACGTTCTGGTCCGTCAGGCTCAGATAGGCCAGCTTGTCCATGGCGTCGGAGGCGTTGGAAATGATCTCACGGAGAAAAATCTCCTGATGGGTGTAAATGGAGTTGATCATCAGATCAAGAAGCCGCTTGGATTCGGCTTTAAATTGCTGCTTTTCCATGATATGTCATCCTTTGTATTCAGCATTAGCACTCATAGCTCTTGAGTGCTAATGCTATTATACCGCGCTCTGAAATTTTTTCAAGTACATTTACAAAAATTTTATATTTGGCCCTTAACAGATGGGGTGGACTATGATAGAATGAGAACATCAATTTACGAAAGGAAGGTTTTCAACCATGAAAACTGTGATTTGTTCCAAGAACGCTCCCGCCGCTGTGGGTCCCTATTCCCAGGCGATTTTTGTAGGCGACACCCTGTACTGCTCCGGCCAGCTGGGTCTGGTGCCCGAGACCGGTAAGCTGGCCGAGGGCGGTCTGGCTGCCCAGGCCCGTCAGATGTTTGCCAACGTCAAGGCTGTCCTGGCCGAGAACGGCATGGACCTGAGCAATGTGGTCAAGACCACCGTGTTTATGACCGATCTGGCCGGCTTTGCCGAGCTCAACGGCATCTACGCTGAGAACTTCACCGGCGAGCATCCCGCCCGTTCCTGCGTGCAGGTGGCTGCCCTGCCCCTGGGCGGCGTGGTGGAGATGGAAGTCATCGCCGTCAAGTAATTGCAAAAACCGTCAACCGGGCGTGCCTCAAGCGGCACGCCCGGTTTTCCATTATGGCGGGAAGGAACACAATATAAAAATTTACTCGATTTTTTCAAAAATCGCAGGGTCCAGGGGCAGCGCCCCGGTCGCCCGCCGCAGCGGGCGAAACACCCCGTCGTCCACAGCGCCATCCGCAGATGGCGCCATCCCTCGGGCGTAAGCCCTAAGGCCGCCGTCCCCACCCCAACACTGGTGGAGGACAGCGGCCTTCTTTGTACAGCAAATACAAAAACCGGGCTGCCGAAGCAGCCCGGTCGAACTACGATTGTCGTGGTTCCGGCGCAGGATTACTCCTCGTCGCCGTACTCCTCGTCGTCACCCTCCACCAGCAGGGCGCGGATGGACAGGGAGATACGCTTGTTCTCCTCGTCGATGTCGATGATCTTGGCCTCGACCTCCTGACCCTCGGACAGCACATCCTCGGGCTTGCCGATGCGGCGGTCAGCGATCTGGGAGATGTGGATCAGGCCGTCCACACCGGGGATGATCTCGGCGAAAGCGCCGAAGGTCATCAGCTTGACGATCTTGACGGTAGCCACGTCGCCAACCTGGAACTGGTTCAGGAACAGGTTCCAGGGGTTGGTCTCAGCGGTCTTGTAGCCCAGAGAGATCTTCTTCTTCTCGGGATCAAAGCCGATGACATAGACGTCGATCTCGTCGCCCACCTTGACGACCTCGGCGGGGTTCTTGATGCGGCTCCAGCTCAGCTCGGAAACGTGAACCATGCCGTCCACGCCGCCGATGTCGACGAAAGCGCCGTAGGAAGTCAGGCTCTTGACAACGCCATGGTAGGTCTTGCCCTCGGCGATCTCGTTCCAGATCTGCTCGGCGGCAGCCTTGCGGGCCTCAGCGGTGACGGCACGGATGGAGCCGACCACTCTGCGGCGGGCGCGGTTGACCTCGGTGATCTTCATGCTGACGGTCTGACGGATCAGCTGGCTCAGGTCGCCGCCCTTGGGAATGCCGGTCTGGGAAGCGGGAATGAACACACGGATGCCCTTGACATTGGCAACCAGGCCGCCCTTGTTCTCCTCGGTGATGACGCCTTCGACCACAGTCTTCTCCTCGCAGGCAGTCTCGATCTCGTCCCAGCTCTTGACGGTGTCCAGACGCTTCTTGGACAGCATCACGGTGCCCTCCATGTCGTTGACACGGACCACATAGACCTCGATCTCATCGCCCACCTTGAACAGGTCCTCGGCCTTGGCCGCAGGATCGCTGCTGATCTCGCTGTAGGGGATGTAGCCGGCGTGCTTGGTACCCAGGTCCACATACACTTCGGTGGGGGTGATGGATGTGACGATGCCGGTCACCTTGTCTCCTGTATTTAAAGTCTTGATGGACTGCTCGAGAAGCTCGGCAAAGTTCTCCTCCATGGCAGCATTTTCAACACGAATTTCGTCGCTCATATGGTTGTTGACCTCCTTTATTATCCACGCCGGCGTTGACGCCCCGGCAGTGATACCAACGGATTGCACATTAGAGAAAAGCGTAGTGTCCAATTCATCGGCACTGTCCACCAGGGAAACCAGCTTGCAGTGTTCTCTGCAAATCATCGCAAGGCGCTTCGTATTGGAGCTCATTGCATCACCGACTATGACCATTCCATCGCATAGCCCGGCCAGGGCTATGGCTTCTTTCTGCCGTTTTTCCGTCGCTCCACATATTGTATCAAATATTTCGGCATTTGTATACACTTTTTTTATAATTTCACAACAACTTTTCCATAGGGCCTCGGTACTGGTGGTCTGAGACACCATGGTTACGGACAAATTAGTCCGGGCCGGGTCCTCGTCCAGCCACGCTTGGAGTTCGGCGGCGTTTTCAAACACAACCGGGTTGTCGCACCAACCGGCAATGGCTACGATCTCCGGGTGGGTCCGGGTGCCGATGATGATCACCTGGCGGCCCCGCTCCGTGGCCTTGCGGACGATCTCATGGATGCGCTTGACAAAGGGACAGGTGGCGTCCAGAATGGTGAGATTTCTGGCCTCCAGTTCCTCATAGACGGCCCGGCTGACGCCGTGGCTACGGATGATGACGGCGCAGCCGTCCTCGATCTCCGAAACCTCGTCCACCTGCCGCACGCCCATTTCCGCGAAGCGCTGCACCACATGGCGGTTGTGGATGATGGGGCCCAGGGTCACGGCGTTCAAGCCGTCTTTTGCCGCCTGCTCCACCATGGACACAGCCCGGTCCACACCGAAGCAGAAGCCCGCCGTCTTGGCAAGGTAGACCTTCATCCAACGCCCTCCCCCAGCTTGTAAATGATGTCCATCATCCGGTCGGTCTCACTGCGCAGCTCCTCCGCCGTGGCCTTGCCCGTGGCGGTGACCACCGCAAAGGGTTCGCCGATGACCATGGCCATGGGACTAAAGGGAAAGCGCTTCCGCTTGATATACACCGGCAAAATGGGGCATTTGGCCCGGTTGGCCAGCATGACCGCGCCGGTCTTGCCCTCCAGGGGGCCATCCTTGGCCCGGGTCCCCTCGGGATAGAGCAGCAGCTTTTTCCCGTCTTTGAGGGTTTTCAGCGCCTCCTTGATGGCGTTGATATCGCCCTCGCCCCGCTTGACACCGATGATGCCCGCCCAGTGGAGCAGCTTTCCCAGCAGCGGCGCTTCCAACAGGGATTCCTTGGCCATAATGCGGAAAAAGGGGCCCTGCTTCAACCCGAAAATGGCCCACAGGGGGTCCGCCATGCCGATGTGGTTGCTGCAAATCACGCAGGCCCCCTCGGGGATATGCTCCCGGCCTGTGACCCGGAACACCGGATGATAGAGGAACAGACCGAAACGGGCCAGCCGTTCCAGAACGTGATATACGATTGCATTTGCTTTCATAGCTGCCCCAGCTTCTCCTTTATGATGGACTCCATGGCCGCCGCCGCCTGTTCAATATTCAGGTCGGTGGTGTCCAGGTGGACGGCGTCCTTGGCCGGACGCAGGGGCGCGATCTTGCGGTTCCTGTCCTGCTCGTCCCGGGCGATCAGGTCCTTTAAAACCTTCTCATATTGGACCTTCTCCCCCTTGGCCGTCAGCTCGTCAAAGCGGCGGCGGGCGCGCACCTCCGGGTCCGCCGTCAGGAAAATCTTCACATCGGCCCCCGGCAGCACCACCGTACCGATGTCCCGGCCATCCATGACCACATTATGGGTCCGGGCCAGCTGGCGCTGCATATCCAGAAGATAGTCCCGGACCACCTTCTGGGCCGAGATCACCGAGGCAATTTTCGACATCTCCGGGGTACGGATATCGTCGGTGACGTCCCGGCCATTGAGCATCATATGCTGGAGACCGTCGGCGTCGTACTCGATTTGAATATTCACATCACCAATCAGGCGGGTAATGCCGTCGGTGTCCTTGGGACCGATGCCGTAAAAGTCCATATGGTAGCCCACGGTCCGATAGATGGCCCCGGTATCCACATAGACAAAGCCCAAGTCCTTAGCCACTCTCCGGGCCATGGTACTTTTTCCGCTGCCGGCAGGGCCGTCGATGGCAATGGCGTAGTTGCGTTTCGTTGTCATTTCGTATCCTCCTTAACGGCCCCGGCGGCGGCCCGTCCCGCGGCGCGGCCGGTGGCCCAGGCAATCTGTAAATTGAAGCCGCCGGTATAGGCGTCCACGTCCAGCAGTTCCCCGGCCAGATACAGGCCGGGACATTTCTTCGATGCCATGGTCTTGGGGTCCACCTCCGACACCTTGACGCCGCCGGCGGTGACAATGGCCTCCTTGACGGGCCTGGCTCCGGTGACCGTGAGGGTAAACCGTTTCATGGTTTCCAGTAACGTCCGCCGCTGCTGTTTGGTGACGGAGTGGACCTTCTCCGCCGGGTGGATGCCCGTCCGGGCCACCACCACGGGAATCATGCTGCTGGGCAGCAGATCGCCCAGGGCGTTTTCGAAATCCCGGTTCTGGTACTTCTCAAAATCCCGCAGAATGCGCTCATCCAGCTTTTTCTCGTCCAGGGCCGGTTTCAAATCAATTTCAATGGTATAGGAATCCTTTTCCTTCCGGTGGGCGCTGGCCGACAGGATCGTGGGGCCGGACACGCCGAAGTGGGTAAACAGCAGCTCTCCAAAGTCCTCGAAGGCCACCTTCCCCTTCTGATTTTTCATGCGGACGGCCACATTGCGCAAACTCAGACCCATCATGGCCCGGCATTCATCGGCCTCGGCCACCTCCAGCGGCACCAGGGAACCGCGAGGCTCCACAATGGTATGGCCCACGGAAGCGGCCATGTCGTAGCCGTCGCCGGTGGAGCCGGTCAGCGGATAGGAGCAGCCCCCGGTGCATAAAATAACCCGCCCGGCTGCAAAGGTCCCCTGATCGGTGATGACGCCGGTCACCGCGCCGTCCGCTGTTTGCAGCGACTGGACGTGGGCCGTCACCACCCGGACGCCAGTGCGCTTCAAGTACGCCCGCAGGGCGTCAATGACTGACGCGGCCTTGTCACTCTCCGGAAAAACCCGGTTGCCCCGCTCCACCTTGAGACGGCATCCCAGGCCCTCAAAAAAGGCCATGACCTCCTCCGGCGGGAAGGCTTCCATGGCGCTGTATAAAAACCGACTGTTGCGGGGGACGTTCTGCAAAACCTCCTGAGGCGTGCAGCAGTTGGTGACATTGCAGCGGCCCTTGCCGGTGATGTACAGTTTCTTGCCCAGGCGGTCGTTGTGCTCCAGAAGCACCACCCTGGCCCCCAGCTCCGCCGCCGTACCGGCGGCCATCATTCCGGCGGCCCCGGCGCCCACCACCAGGACGTCAGTTTTCCATTCGTTCATAGGCTTCGTACTCTTCCCAAATCTGTTCCAGCTCCTCATACGTCCGGGACAGGTCGTTTTCATTCTTGCGGCCCACGGATACAATGAGGGCGTTGATGACGCTCATGGGCGCCACCAGGGAGTCCACAATGGACACCATATCGCTCTTGGCCAGCAGCACATGGGTGGCCACCCGGGCGCCCGGCGCCTCCGGCGTATCGGTGATGGCCACCACCGTGGCCCCGGCCTTGCGGCAAAAATCCATGGCCTTGATGGTGCGGCTGGAATACCTGGGAAAGCTGATGCCGATAACCACATCCTGCGGGCCAACATGGACCAGCTGCTCCAGCATTTCACTGATGGAATAGGGCTCCACCAGACGCACATGGTGGAGCATATTGCGCAGATGGAAGTTGAGGAAGGTGGCCAGGGCCATGGAGGACCGGACACCGATGATATAGATGGTCCGGGCGGCCATCATCCGCTCCACCACCTGATCGAACACCTGCCGGTCCAAGGCTTCGCCGGTCATGCGCAGCGTCTCCATATCCGACTGGAGCACCATGGACACCACATCCTGATTGCCCAGCAGGTCATTGATGACGCCCATGCGCTGCACCGACGTGAGCTTGTTGCGAACCATTTCCTGCATGGCCTTCTGCATGGCCGGGTAGCCGTTGTAGCCCAGCTCCACGGCAAAGCGCACCACCGTGGATTCACTGACACCCACGGTCTTGCCCAGACGGCTGGCCGTCATAAAGGCGGCCTTGTCGTAGGACTCCATGATGTATTCCGAAATGCGCCGCTGCCCTTTGGAAAAGGTGGGCAGATCCTTTTGAATTTTGGAAAGGATATCCGTTGCCATGTTGTACCATCCCCTTTCCTGGTATGTAGTGTATTTTACTGTATGATACGGGGTTTCCCGAAAATTTGCAAGAAAAACTTCACATAAGGCTGTGGAGATAGGCAATTTCCTCGTCGGTCAGATACCGCCATTTTCCCACGGGCAGCCGGTCCAGCCGCAGCTGTCCCTCGCCGATGCGTTTGAGCCGCGTCACATGGAGCCCCGCCAGGTCGCACATACGGCGGACCTGCCGGTTGCGGCCCTCGGTGATGCCCACCTCGAGCATGGCCTGGTCTCCGTTCACCCGCCGCAGCACCACCCGGGCCGGGTTCAGGGGGCGGCCGTCCAGTTCCATTGGCCCTCGCAGCTTCTCCTCGGCCCCGGCCCGATAGCCGGTGACCCAGCAGAGGTAGACCTTTTCCACCTGTCCCGACGGGTGCATGAGCCGGTTTGCAAGGGCGCCGTCATTGGTCAGCAGCAGCAGCCCCTCGGAGTTTAAATCGAGCCGTCCCACAGGGTAGACCCGCTCCGGGCAGTCCTGGACCAGCTCTGTCACGTCGCGCCTGCCCTGCTCGTCCTTGCAGGTGGTCACATAGCCCCGGGGCTTATGCAGCAGGATGTACACAGGACGGGGCGCACGGCGCAAAACTGCGCCGTCCACCTCGATGACGTCGGTTTCCGTCACCTTGTCCCCCAACTGGGCCGTGTTGCCGTTGACCCGGACCCGGCCCTCGGTGATCATCTGCTCAGCCTGCCGGCGGGACGCCACACCGTGGGCCGACAGCACCTTTTGCAGTCGTTGTTCTTCCATTGCATTCCTACCCTTTCAAAAGCCGCTCCAAAAAGGAACGCGGCCTGTCCGGCAGCACCGCCGCCGCCGTGTCGTAGATCAGTTCTGTCCGGGCCAGAACGGTTTCACCCACCCGGACCTCCGCCCAGCCCGCCGTATCTCCGGCCCGGACCGGTGCAAAAACCATCTGGGGCAGACAGACGGTGACCGTTGGCGTCTCCTCCGGCAGCAGGGCGCAGGACAAATCCCCCCGGACGCGGCAAGCAGCGGTCTCCACTGTGCCGCCGACGATGGGCACGCTGCCCAGCATCGTACCGTCCGTCAGCGCCGTGTGGGCCGTCAGGCGGGAAAAGCCGTCGTCCAGCAGCTTACTATGGTCATTCCAGTCGTCGGGAGCGTTGATGGTCACGGCAATGAGCCGTCTCCCCTGCTGTTCCGCCGCGCTGACCAGCAGCCGCCCGGCGGCCTTGGTAAAGCCGGTCTTAACGCCTATGGCGCCCTCGTACTTCCACAGGAGCTTGTTGTGGTTGGTCAGCTGCCGCTGTCCCACCGTATACGTTTTGGTGGAGACCACCTGCCGGAACGTGTCGTTTTCCAGCGCCGCCGCCGCCAGCACCGCCAGATCATGGGCCGTGCCGTAGTTTCCCTCGTCGTCGAGGCCGTTGGGGTTGGCAAAATGGGTTTCCGTCAGTCCCAGTTCTGCGGCCTTTTCATTCATCCGGTCCACAAAGTCCTCCACGTCCCCCGCCAGATGGAGGGCCAGCGCCACGGCGGCATCGTTGCCCGAATGGAGCATGAGACCGTAGAGCAGCTGCTCCACGGTCAGCCGTTCCCCGGCCTTGAGATACAGGGAGGACCCCTCGATACCCACGGCTTCCGGCGGGATGGTCACGGTTTCCGAAAGCCGTCCCGACTCCGCCGCCAGCAGCCCCGTCATGATCTTGGTGGTGCTGGCAATAAGGCTTTTTTCGTGGCTGTTCTTCTCATAGAGGACCTGGCCCGTGGCCGCGTCCATCAAAATGGCGCTGCGGGCCGAAAGCGTACCCACGGCTCCCGCCGCGGTGCTCAGCAAAAGGACGGCGGACAGGAAACTTGCCGCCGCCCACTGCATCCGTTGTTTCATCGTTCATCACCGGTAACAGTATGCACTGCCGGGGATGGAGTATGCCTGTTAAAATTCGCCGGTCTCGTCGATGTCTTTCGGTTTTTTGTCCTTTTTAAGCAGTTCAGAGAGCTTGTCGGTCAGGTCCGGCAGCAGTTCGATGATGCGGTCCAGGGAGGATGCCGCAGGGGCCACCACCGGCAGCATCCGTACCGATTCGCCCTTGATGACGATAAAGGACACGGGCTGAATGGTGACGCCGGCGCCGGCGCCGCCGCCGAAGGGGTTGGTACCGTCGGCGGAGGTGTGCTTGGACACATAATCGCTGCCGCCGCTGGCAAAGCCGAAGGACACCTTGGACACGGGGATAATGGTCACGCCGTCGGGCGTGGTAATGGGCTCACCGATGACGGAATTGGTATCCACCATGGAGCGGATTTTCTCCATATTGACGCCCATCATGTCGGAAAGAGGATGACTCATATTACTGCACCGCCTTTTTCTTGTATTGTAGGAACACGGGAATCAGGCGGCACAGCGCCTGTAAGCCCAGCCACAGGGCCGTGCCTACCCGCAGTCTGACACGCATCTCCAGCAGCAGCCGGAGACGGTCGGAATGGTAATCACAGAGCACCTCCGCCTGCCGGTGGGCAATGCGGAAGCAGTTGTGAAGCACCGGGTCCAGGGACCCGATCAAAGCCCAGGCCTTTCCATACTGCAAAGCCGTATGGGCCGCGTCCTTGCCGCCGCAGCGGACGCAGAGAAACAGCTCCGGGACCAGGAGCTTTCGCCGCATCTGCCCCAGCAAATCCAGCAGAATGGACAACAGGGGTTTAAGCAGCTTCCAGTTGAACTTCCCGGACTTCTTTGGTTCGGGCGGCTTGTCCGGGTCCGTCCGCCGCGCTTTTTTCGGCTTGGGCGGCTTTTTCGGCTTTCGCCGCCGGGGTTCCATGGGATAGCGGAACACCGTCACCGGTCCCACGCTGGCCGCCGCTTCCAGCGTCCCGTCGTCGTACCGGAACCACACGCCCAGGGGCAGCGCCAGAATCAGCAGCACCAGGGCCGCGGCCACGGCAGCGATCATACGGTTCCCTCCTCCTTCGATACCTCCGGCAGCTGCAACTGCTGGCCCTCGGGAATGTGGATATCCGCCTTTTCAATGGGCGGCAGGTCCTCCAGCCCCGTCAGGCCGAAGGTCCGCAGAAACACCGGCGTCGTCTCATAGAGAATGGGCCTGCCCGGCACGTTGAGCCGTCCGGCCTCGGTGATCAGCTGCTTGCCCAGCAGGGCGCTGACGGCGTAGCTGCTGTCCACGCCCCGCAGCTGTTCAATATAGGCTTTCGTCACCGGCTGGTAATAGGCCACAATGGTCAGCGCCTCCAGCTGGGCCGGGGACAGCCGGGGCGGCTTGCGGGTCTCCAACGCTTTCGTCACCACGTCGGCCATCTCGCCGGAGGAACACATCTGGTAGGCGTCCTCCAGGCGGACAATGCGGATGCCGAAGCGCTCGTAATTCCACCGGCTCATGAGAGATTGGGCCGCCGTGTGGATTTCCTCCTCCGACACCCCCGCCGCCATGGCCATGCGCGACGCGCCCACCGGCTCTCCGGCGGCAAACAGAATGGCCGCCACCGCCCGTTCGATTGCAGTTTGTTCCATTTTGGCCTCCTCTATTCCTCAGAGCTGCCGAAGGGCTGTCCGTCCACGGTTCCCTGGGGCATTTGGAGAAAGGTCACATCGGCGTCGCCGCCGCCGTCATCTTCCACCCGGACGGAAGCCAGCTTGCACAGTTCCAGCACCGCCAGAAAAGTTGCTACCACCTCCGACCGGCTTTTGCAGCCGCGAAACAGGCTGCGGAATTTGTCCACGCCCGCTTGCAGCAGCCGCCGCAGAATGTGGGCCGCTTTCGTCACCACCGGGAACGGTTCCGCTCCCACGATGGCGGCAAAGGGATGGGTGGGCGATGCCAGACCGGCGGCGCTGCGTTCGGCCAGAGCCGCCCAGGCCGCCACCAAATCCGACGGGTCGTGACGGTACTGGTACGTCTTGTCCCGCCGCAGCGGCTCCGGCTCCTTGACAAAGAGATTACAGCCGATGTCGTTGCGGTCTGCCAGAAAGGACGCGGCCATCCGAATCTGTTCATAGGCCGCCGCCCGCTGCCGTTCCTCCAGGGAGTGGATCAGCAGCTCCATCTCCGACTGGGCTTCGGCCTGCTCCGTCACCGACAGGAGCATTTTTGTCTTGATGAGCATGAGATGGGACGCCATGGCGATAAATTCGCTGGCAATCTCCATGTCCATGCGCTTCTGCTCTTCCAGATAGGCCAGATACTGCTCCAGAATCTGCGAAATACTCACATTGCTGATCTCAATTTTGTGTTTGCTCAGCAGCAGGAAAATCACGTCCAGAGGGCCTTGGAAATCCTCCATGGCCTCGCTTTTCGTCTGCACCACGCCGGGCAGATAATAGCTTGGGGTTTCCATGGGCCCCTCCTACCGCAGCCGCAGCAGCAGCTCGGCGGGCCACAGGGCCAGGGGCTGCAACAGATTCAGCAGGCCGGTGCGCAGATAATAGAGCGGCCCGTCCAGCCAGCCGGCCAGCAGCACCACCATCAGCAGGAGCATGCCGTACCGCTCATAGTGCATGAGCTTGGCGTAATTTTGGGACGGCAGCACGGCAAAAAGGACCTTGGAGCCGTCCAGGGGCGAAATGGGAATCAGGTTGAACACCGCCAGACCCGCCGACAGGATGGCCACATATTCGGTAAAGGTAATCAGCCATTGGCCCAGGCTGTTGGGTCCCCGGCGAATCAGCAGCACCATCAGCAATCCCCGGACCACCAGCGCCGCCCAGGCCAGCAGGATGTTGGAGATGGGTCCGGCCAGGGCCGTCAGGGCCATATCCCGTTTGGGATTTTTGAAATTGTTCATATTGACCGGCACCGGCTTGGCCCAGCCGAACCGTGCCACGGCCATCATCAAAAGGCCGAGAAGGTCGATATGGCGCAGGGGGTTCAGCGTCAGCCGTCCGGCCAGTTTGGCCGTAGGGTCCCCCAGCCGGTAGGCGGCCAGACCGTGACACGTCTCATGGATGGTGATACACAGCAGGGACGCCAGAACAATGAGCAGCATTTCCGACAACCGGCCGAATTGCAGTTGATGGAGCCACGCGGTAAATCCGTGCAAAAAAGCCCCTCCTTTGGGTCGTTTTAACCAGTATAGCACCGGCCCGGCCCTTTTGCAAGGGACAGGCGGGCGGCAGGAAATTTCTCACGCCGCCACTATCCAAGGGCGGTAAAATCTGTTACAATAGACAAAAATAACGGGAAGGCGGGATACCCCATGGCATTGGTCTACTATGAGACCGGCATCCAGTTCCTCGGCCCCGAGGGCCACAGCGATTATCTCAACGTGTTTGTCACCCAGTCGGAAGAGGAGGCCCGGCGGGCCTACGGCAAGGACCGGCGCAATTATCTGGCCCGGCTGACCTTGGACGACGACGGCAGTCACACGGAGTTCTGGAACAGGGGGACGGGCTGTTGGGAGCCCCACGAACCAACCTTGAAATAAGATGCAATGGCGGGTGTGTCCCAGGACACACCCGCCATATGTTTGTCCATCAGGCGTCGCCGGCCACGCTCTGGAGGATGCCCACCAAAGCGTCGCGGCCCTCGCCCTTTTCCGCGGAAAAGGCGATGATCTCCACCGATTCCGGCAGCTCCAGCGTCTGCCGGATCAGGGCCAGATTGGGCGCAATGTCCCGCTTGCGCAGCTTGTCCAGTTTGTTCGCCACAATGACAAAGGGCTTGCCGGAGTTTTTGAACCACTCCGCCATGGTCATATCGTTGGCCGTGGGCTTGTGGCGGGCGTCCACAATCATCACGCCGTAGTCGATGAGACCCGAGGCAAAGTACGCCTCCATGAGCTTGCCCCACCGGTCTTTCTCCGCCTTGCTGACCTTGGCATAGCCGTAGCCCGGCAGGTCCACCAGATAGAGTTTCTTGTCGATGCGGAAATAGTTGATGTGGGTGGTCTTGCCGGGGGCCTCGCCCACCCGGGCAAAATTCTTCCGCTGCAAGACCCGGTTGATGACCGAGGATTTTCCCACGTTGGATTTACCGGCAAAGGCCACCTGGGGCAGGCCGTCCCGGGGGCAATCGGCAATGGCCGTGGAGGAGATGACAAACTCGGCGTTATGCAGGTTCACACGCTTCCTCCTCTCACTGGCGCAGGCCGGTCCGGTCGCCGCCGGTTTCCGGCACCGGCATCGGCAGCTCCTTGGCGGGCTGGGGCTCCGGTTCCGGCTCCGTGGGGACGTCGTTCTTCTGGCAGGGACCGAAGTCCAGCGCCGCCTCGATGACGGCGTCCACATGGCGGACGGTGATAAAGTTCAATGCCTTGCGCACCGTCTGGTCGATCTCCTCCAGGTCCTTCTCGTTGGCGGCGGGGATGATGACGGTTTTGACGCCGTGGCGCAATGCCGCCATGGTCTTCTCCTTCAATCCGCCGATGGCCAGGACCCGGCCCCGTATGGAGATTTCACCGGTCATGGCAATGTCCCGGCGGACCGTAGCCCCGGTCAGGGCCGACACCATGGCCGTGCAGACGGTAATACCCGCCGAGGGGCCGTCCTTGGGGACCGCGCCCTCGGGGAAATGGACGTGGATATCCTTGGTCTGGTAAAAATCCGGAGCAATGCCGAACTTGGCGGCCCGGGACCGGATATAGCTCATGGCGGCGTGGGCCGACTCCTTCATGACGTCGCCCAGGTTGCCGGTCAGCTCCAGCTTGCCGGTGCCGTCCACCACGTTGACCTCCACCTCCAGCGTCTCGCCGCCCACGGAAGTCCAGGCCAGACCCGTCACCAGACCCACCTGGTCGGTGGCGGGCTTTTCATCGGGCAGGTACCGGCGGACCCCCAGAAATTCCTCCAGATTGGCTCCGGTCACGGTGATGCGCTTGGGCGCGTTGTCCGAGACAAACCGCATATCGGCCTTGCGGCAGATGGCGGCCATCTGCCGTTCCAGATTGCGGACGCCGGATTCCCGGGTGTAGCAGGTGATGGTCTCCCGGATGGCCTCGTCGGTGACCCGCAGCTGCTGTTTCGTCAGACCGTGGCGGGCCATGACCTTGGGTAGCAGATGGTCCTTGGCAATGCGCAGCTTTTCCTCGTCGGTGTAGGAGCTGAGCTCGATGACCTCCATGCGGTCCAGCAGGGGCCGGGGCACCGTGTCCAGGGTGTTGGCCGTGGTGATGAACATGCACTCCGACAGATCGAAGGGCAATTCAATATAGTGGTCCCGGAACGCGCCGTTCTGCTCGCTGTCCAGAACCTCCAGCAGCGCCGCCGACGGGTCGCCCTTATAGTCGGCGCCCATCTTGTCGATCTCATCCAGGAGCATCAGCGGATTGCGGGTACCGGCCTGCAAAATGCCGTTGATGATCCGGCCCGGCATGGCGCCGATATACGTTTTGCGGTGGCCGCGGATATCGGCCTCATCATGGACGCCGCCCAGGGAAATGCGGGCCAGCTTCCGGTTCAGACTCTTGGCGATGGACATGGCGATGGACGTTTTGCCGGTGCCGGGAGGGCCTACCAGACAGATGATCTGTCCCGGCAGCTCCGGGGCCATCTTCTTGACGGCCAGCACCTCCAGGACCCGCTCCTTCACCTTGTCCAGGCCGAAATGGTCGTGGTCCAGCAGCTTTTTGGCGGCCTTGACGTCCACCCGCTCCTTGGTGCGCTCGTTCCAGGGCAGCTCCAGGCAGATGTCCAGATAGTTGCGGATGACGGCGGCCTCCGAAGAGCCGCCGGGCTGACGGGCCAGCCGCTGGACCTCCTTGTGGAGCTTCTTATCCACCTCTTCCGGAAGCTTGAGGGCCTCAATGCGCTCCTCGTACTCGAGAATCTCGCTGTCCTCGTCGTCCCCCAGCTCCCGCCGCAGGACCTTCATCTGCTCCCGGATATAGTATTCCTTTTGGCTGCGGTTGACGCTCTCCTGGACCTTTTCCTGGAGCTCGTTTTCCAGCCGCAGAACCTCGATCTCCTTGGCCAGCATGGCGCTGATGACGGCGGCCCGCTTGGTGGGAACCAGCTGTTCCAGAACCCGCTGCTTGTCGCTGTAGGAAATGGAGGCGTTCTGGGCGGCAAAGTCCGCCACATAGCTCAAATCCTCCGAGGCAAACACCTGATGAAGCCCCTCCTGGACCGACTTGGGCGTCAGCTCCAGGAACTGGTCGAACAGCTGCAAGCACTGCCGCAGCAGCGCTTCGCTGCGGACGGCGTCGGGGTTGTACTTGCCGTCGGGCAGCAGCTCCACCCGGCCCCGGAAAAAGGGCTCCTCCTGAATCCACTGGGTCACATGGGCCCGGTATTCGCCCTCCACCAGAATGCGCACCGTGTCGCCGGGCAGCTTCAGCACCTGGCGGATATGGGCCACGGTGCCAATCTCATAGAGGTCGTCCATGGAGGGGTCATCGGTGGCCACGTTCTTCTGGGCAACCAGAAAAATCTCCTGGTTGGCCCGCATGGCCTCGTCCACGGCCCGGATGGACTTTTCACGGCCCACGTCGAAGTGGACCAGCATTTTGGGAAATACACACAGTCCGCGCAGCGCCAGCACCGGCAGCCGCTCAGACAGGATGATATCGTTCATGGTTACACTCTCCTTTCCGGGGAATCCTCCGCGGAAATTGACAAAAGGGGGCCGTTTGGCCCCCTTTTATGGCAAGTATTGGGCCGTCGGGGGGTTCTCCGTCGGGCATGCGCCATCATCGGGGCCCATGGCCCGATTACGACGCGTCGGCAGAGCCGGCCTCCGGCAGCACGGCCCGCTCGTCCCGAAACACCTGGGGCTTAGCGCCGTTGCGGACGCTGTCCGCCGTCACCAGGACCCGGGTGATGGTGGGGTCCGAGGGGATCTCGTACATGATACCGGTCATGACGTCTTCCAGGATGGCCCGCAGGCCACGGGCGCCGATTTGCCGCTCCATGGCCTTTTCAGCCACGGCCTCCAACGCCTCCTGCTCAAAGTTCAGCTCCACATGATCGTATTCCAGGAGCTTGGCGTACTGCTTGCACAGGGCGTTCTTGGGCTCCGTGAGAATCTTGATCAAATCCTCCTTCTGGAGGCTCTGCAAACTGGTGATGACCGGCAGACGGCCCACCAGTTCGGGGATGATGCCGAATTTCAGCAGGTCATGGGGCTGCACTTCCCGGAACAGCTCGCCCACGTCCCGGTTCTTCTTGCTCTTCACCTCGCCGCCGAAGCCGATGGAGCTGCGGTCGGTACGGCGGCCGATGATCTTGTCGAGACCGTCAAAAGCGCCGCCGCAGATGAAGAGGATGTTGGTGGTATCAATTTGAATAAATTCCTGCTGGGGGTGCTTGCGTCCGCCCTGGGGCGGCACATTGGCCACAGTGCCCTCCAGAATCTTCAAAAGCGCCTGCTGGACGCCTTCGCCGGACACGTCGCGGGTGATGGAGGTATTTTCGCTCTTACGGGCAATCTTATCCATCTCATCGATATAGATAATGCCCCGCTGGGCCAGTTCTACATCGAAATCGGCGGCCTGCAGCAGCCGCAGCAGAATGTTCTCCACGTCCTCGCCCACGTAGCCGGCTTCGGTGAGGGTGGTGGCATCGGCGATGGCAAAGGGGACGTTGAGAATCTTGGCCAGGGTCTGGGCAAAGAGGGTCTTGCCGCTGCCCGTGGGGCCGATGAGCAGAATGTTGCTCTTCTGCAATTCCACATCGGAGGCGTTGCCCTCGAAGTAGATGCGCTTATAGTGGTTGTAGACGGCCACCGACAGGGCCATCTTGGCCTCGTCCTGCCCAATGATATAGCCGTCCATATATTCCTTGATCTCTTTGGGCGTGGGCAGTTTCTCCGGCAGCACCAACTGGTGGTCCGTGTCGTCCACCATCTCGTCGTGCAGAATGCTGGAGCACAGCTCGATGCACTCATTGCAGATATAGACGTTGGGCCCGGCGATCAGCCGCACCACCTGATCCTGGGTCTTGCCGCAAAAGCTGCAGCGCACGCTGCGCTCGTCGTTGCGCGCCAATGGAATGCCTCCTTCTGTCTGTTCAAAAACCGACTTCGGCGCATCAGACGGCTGTCCGATGCGCCTTGGCCGTTGTTACCGTTTGGGGTATACGATCTTGTCGATGAGACCGTATTCCACGGCCTCCTCGGCGGGCATAAAGTTGTCGCGCTCGGTGTCGATGGCGATCTGCTCAATGCTCTTGCCGGTGTTCTCCGAGAGGATCTTATTGAGCTTCTCCCGGGTCCGCAGCATCCACTCGGCCTGGATTTTGATATCCGAAGCCTGACCCCGGGCGCCGCCGGAGGGCTGATGGATCATGATTTCGGCGTTGGGCAGAGCCATGCGCTTGCCCTTGGCGCCGGCGGACAGCAGGAACGCGCCCATGCTGGCGGCCATGCCGATGCAGATGGTGGAAACGTCGCACTTGACGTAGTTCATCGTATCGTAGATGGCCATACCGGCTGTGACGGAGCCGCCGGGGGAATTGATATAAAACTGAATATCCTTATCGGGGTCCTGTGCCTCCAGATACAGCATCTGGGCGACGATCAGGCTGGCGGTCGTATCGTTGACCTCCTCGGAAAGCATCACAATGCGGTCGTTAAGCAGCCGGGAAAAAATATCATAGGACCGCTCGCCGCGGCTGGTCTGCTCCACGACATAGGGAACTAGGCTCATGGGGTTACTGTCTCCTTTCGTTGGATGAAACATTCTAACCGCCTGACCGGAAAATTATTCCTCGGTCTTGGTCTCCGTCTCGGCCTTCTTGCGGGTGGTGCGCTTCTTGGGCTTTTCCTCGCCCTCGGCGGCCTCAGCGGTCTCGTCGGCCTTCTTCTTGGTGGTGCGCTTCTTGGCGGGCTTCTTCTCAGCCTCGTCCTCGGCGGTCTCCTCGGCGGCCTTGGGCGCCACGGCCACGGCGCTGTCGGCGATCAGACGGACGGCCTTACGGGTGGCCAGGTCGATCTTCAGGCTCTCTGCGGGCAGCGCGGCCTTGACCTTCTCCAGCTCCATGGAATACTGCTCGGCCAGGGAGGCGTACTCGGCCTCGATCTCCTCCTCGGAGACCTCGATCTTCTCCTCCTCCACAATCTGGCTCAGGAGCACATTGGCGCGGACGGTCTTCTCGGCCATGGGACGCATGTTGGCACGCAGGCCGTTCAGGTCGCCGCCCATCATCTTGGCATAGTCGTCCATCTTCATGCCGCTGGCCTGCAGCTGGTAGCCGAACTGCTCCATCTGCTTGTCCACCTGCTCGTCGATCATGCAGGCGGGAATCTCACAGGTCATGTTGTCGGCGGCCATGGTGACGGCGGTGTTGTCAAACTCCTGGTCCACGGTGCGCTGGCGGTTCTCGGTGAAGCGCTTGCGGATGTCCTCCTTCAGGGCGTCCAGGGTATCGAACTCGGACACGTCCTTGGCGAACTCATCGTCCAGCGCGGGGCGCACGGTCTCCTTGACCTCGTGGACCTTGCACTTGAAGACGGCGGGCTTGCCGGCCAGCTCGGGGGTGTACTGCTCGGGGAAGGTCACTTCCACGTCCTTCTCCTCGTCAGCCTTGACGCCCACCAGGGCCTCTTCAAAGCCGGGGATGAACTGATGGGAGCCCAGCTTCAGGACATAGCCCTCGGCCTTGCCGCCGTCGAAGGGCTTGCCGTCCACAAAGCCCTCGAAGTCGAAGACCAGGGTATCGCCCATTTCTGCGGCGCGCTCCACGGTGGAGATGCGGGCGTTGCGGTCGGCCATGCGGTCCAGCTCGGCGGCGATCTCCTCGTCGGTGACGTTGACCTCGGCCTTGGGAACCTCCAGGCCCTTGTACTGGCCCAGAGTGACCTCGGGATACAGAGCGGTTTCGATGGTCAGAACGACGGTGCCGTCCTCTTCCTTGTTCAGGTCGACAACGGAGGGCATGCCCACGGCGTTCAGCTTCTGCTCCACAACGGCCTTCTCGTAGATCTCGGGGAACAGCTCATTGACGGCGTCCTCAAAGAACACCTCGGCGCCGTACATACCCTCGATGACCTTGCGGGGGGCCTTGCCCTTGCGGAAGCCGGGGATGGCAATGTGCTTGCGGTTCTTCAGATAGGCCTTGTTGAGACCGTTCTCAAAGGTATCCTTGGCAATCGCTACCACGATTTTGGCATTGCCGTTCTCTTTCTCAACGCTCTTTACGTTCATTGGTGTATTCCTCCTATGTGGTGGGCTGCCGGTGGGCAGCCATATTGCACCGAATTATATGCCGTACTATTCTAGCAGAAATCCCGGCGCATTTCCACTGTTTTTTTCAACATTTCCCGGTTTTCCGAAAAAAACCGGCCATTCCACCGCCGTCAGCGGAGTTTTTGGGGGGTGAAGTTTACATAATCAGCCGCCAGCAGCCGGTAGACGATACCGTCCACCTCCCCTTCCACAGCCAGGCGGTGGGACGGCCCGTGGAGATGGCCGTAGCAGCACGTCCGGACACCGTAGCGGTGGAGCAGAGCGAGAATCTCCGGGCAGCGGTAGCCCCGGTAGAGGGGCGGATAGTGGAGAAAGCACAATTTTTCTTTCTCCCCCGCCGCTTTCAGCGACGCCTCCAGCCGCAGGACCTCCCGGTTGTAGACCTTCTCATTGTGGGTGCCGCCGTTGTCCTCCTCAAAGAACCAGCCCCGGGAACCGCACAGGGCCACATCCTCATAATAGAGACAGTTGTTGTGGAGCAGTTCCAGGTTGGTAAAGCCGTGGGCCTCGCAGAACTTCTGGAACTTGTTGGCCGTGGACCACCAGTAATCATGGTTCCCCTTGAGGAGAATTTTCCGGCCGGGAATCTCGTTGACAAAGGCAAAGTCGGCGGCGGCGGCTTCCAGGCCCAACGCCCAGCTGATATCGCCCATCAGCACGGTCGTGTCGTCGGGGCCGATCACGGACAATCCCTGCCGCAGCTTGTCCATATAGCCCACCCATGCGCCGCCGAAGATATCCATGGGTTTGTCGGCGCCCAGACAAAGGTGCAGGTCGCCCATGGCGTATAGGGCCATTACACGAGGGCCTCCCGGACCACATCGGTCATCTGCTGCTTCTCCACCACCTGGTCGAAGCGCCGGGCCTTGCCCTTGAGACCGGCCAGGGGCGCGGGAGCCGCCTTGCCGGAGACCTCTGCCAGCTGGTCGAGAATTTCCACGCCGGTCCGCTGGTCCGTGACGCCCAGGGCCGTCAGAACGCTGTCGCAGAACTTGAAGGGGCTGGCCGTGGACACCACCACCGTGGGGGTGGCGTCGCCGGTGGCGGCCCGATGGTCCATCATCACCGTATAGGCCACGGCGGTGTGGGTGTCCATGAGGTACTTGCCGTGGGAGAACACCTTGCCGATGGCGTTGGTGGTGCGCTCGTCGTCGCAGAAACCGCAGAGGAAATTGTCCTGGATTTTTTCCAGCATGTCCTTGGACACCTCATAGCGGCCGGTCTTGTTCAGCTGCTCCATATAGCCCCGGACCTCCGCGTCGGAACCGCTGAGCAGATACAGCAGCCGCTCCAGGTTGGAGGAGATCAGGATATCCATAGAGGGAGAAAGGGTGTTGTGGAAGGGACGGTTCCGGTCATAGATACCGGTGCGGATGAAGTCGGTGAGGACGTTATTGGCGTTGGAGGCACAGAGCAGTTTGTCGATGGGCACGCCCATGCGCTTGGCGTAGTAACCGGCCAGAATGTTGCCGAAATTGCCGGTGGGAACGCAGAAATTGATCTTGTCGCCCATCTGAATGTCGCCGCGCTTGACCAGTTCGGCATAGGTGGCCACATAGTAGACGATCTGCGGCAGGACGCGGCCCCAGTTGATGGAGTTGGCCGAGGACAGGAAGTAGCCGCGGCTTGCCAGCTCAGCGCGCAGAGCCTCATCGGAGAAAATGGTCTTGACACCGGTCTGGGCGTCGTCGAAGTTGCCCACCACGGCGCACACATCGACGTTTTTTCCCTCCTGGGTCACCATTTGCAGCTGCTGAATCTCGGAGACGCCGTCCTTGGGATAGAACACCATGATCCGGGTGCCGTCCACGTCGCGGAAGCCCTCCAGGGCCGCCTTGCCGGTGTCGCCGGAGGTGGCCACCAGAATGCAGGCGGTCTTCTCCTCGCCGGTCTTGCGGAGGGACGCCGTCAGCAGATAGGGCAGCATCTGCAAGGCCATATCCTTGAAGGCGCAGGTGGGACCGTGCCACAGCTCCAGAAAATGGGTCTTGTGATGGGTGGAATGGATGGGCGTCACCGCCGCGTCGTTAAACTTGCCGGGGACGGCATAGGCCTTGGCGGCGTACTCCGCCAGCTCCACCTCGGTGAACTCGTCCAGATAGGCTTTCATGACCTTGACCGCCCGCTGCTGGTAGGTCATACCCACCAGGTCCTGCAAATCCTGGGTGGTGAGGGCCGGAATGGACTCCGGCAGAAACAGGCCGCCGTCGCGGCTCAGGCCCTGGACAATGGCCTGGGCGGCGGAGTAACGGAGGGAGGAATCTCTGGTGCTGATGTACTGCATGGTCATTACCTCTATTCTTTGGGGCGATATGACACAATCGTGTCATATCACCCTTATTTTATTTTAACTATCATAGTCCTACGAATTTCGTCGAACGTTCAGAAAGCGTTCTCCAAATGAATGTATTTCGGTCGTTTTGTGTCCAGCCCCTGGGGGGCGTAAACCTCCACCACATCAAACCGGGGCTGCAAGTCCGTTTCCCGCTGGGACAGATACAGCAAAGCCGCGCTGCGAAGCCGTTCCTGTTTGCGGCGGTCCACATACTCCCGGGCCTCGGCAAAATCGCTCCCGGCCCGGAGCTTGACCTCCACAAAGACCAGATACCGCCCCTTTTGGGCGATCAGGTCGATTTCCCCGAAGCGGCAGCGATAGTTGGCCCCCACGATCTGGTAGCCCTTTTGCCGCAGATGGTCGGCGGCCCGGGCTTCACCCCAGGGTCCCAGCAGATTCGGCTTCTTTTTCATAGAATTTCTTCAAAAAACTCTGCCGGTGGATGGGACAGGGGCCAAACTCCCGCAGGGCCGCGTAATGGCGTTTGGTGCCGTAGCCCTTGTGGACAGCAAAGCCATACGCCGGGTAGGTTCCGTCCAGTTCCTCCATAAGGCGGTCCCGGGTGACCTTGGCCAGAATGGACGCCGCCGCAATGGACGCGCTTTTGCCGTCGCCGCCGATGACGCAGCGGACCGCCACACCGTCGGGACTGGGTTCCCGATTGCCGTCCACCAGAGCCAGCTGGGGCCGGATTTTGAGATTGGCGATAGCCTGCTCCATGGCCTGGAACGTGGCCTGCAAAATATTGATCTCGTCGATGGTTTTCTCATCCACCAAGGCAATGGCGTAGGCCGTGGCCTGTTCTGTAATGAGATCGTACAGCCCCCGGCGCTTCTTGTCCGTCAGCTTCTTGGAGTCGTTGAGGCCCGGCAGTTCCAGATGAGGCGGCAGAATCACCGCCGCCGCGCAGACCGGCCCGGCCAGGGGTCCCCGGCCCGCCTCATCCACGCCGCAGACCAATTCGATCCCCTCGTCAAAACAACCCTGCTCGATTTCCCATAAGTTTGTCATTCCGTCACCTCGTAGACCTCGGGGCCCTCCAGCGTAAACCGGCCGATTTTACAGCCGCGGTACTCGTCCAGCAGGACCTTGGCGGCCCGCTCCAAATCCACATCGCCGCCGGAAATCCGGAAGCCCCGGCGTCTGCCCAGTTCCTCCAGCAGTTCCCAGCCGGGGGCGTCGGCGGGACAGTCCATCTTATACCGCTCTTTCAAATTCTGTGGGTAGCGCTGCCACAGCATTTCCACCAGATGGCAGGCCAGTTCCTCCACATCCAATACGCCGTCCTTGACGGCGCCGGTGTATGCCAACATCATGCCCACGCGCGGGTCCTCAAACTTGGGCCACAGAATGCCCGGCGTGTCCAGGAGCAGCAGCTCCTTGTCCACGGATACCCACTGTTTTCCGCGGGTGACGCCGGGACGGTTCTCCGCTTTGGCGCCCTTGCGGCCGGAGACCTGATTGATAAAGGTGGATTTGCCCACGTTGGGGATGCCCACCACCATGACCCGCAAACTGCGGCCCACCTGGCCCTTGTCCCGGTAGCGCTGCAATTTCTCGGCCAACAGCTCCCGAACGGCAGGTTGGAACGACGACACGCCCTTTTTGGATTTGCAGTCGGTCTGGATGGCCGCCAATCCCTGGGAACGGAACCACTCGGCCCACCGCTTCGTCTCCGCCGGGTCGGCCAGGTCCGTGCGGTTGAGAATCACCATCCGGGGCTTGCTGCCGCAGATGGAAGCAATGTCCGGGTTGCGGCTGGAATAGGGAATGCGGGCGTCGAGAATCTCACAGACCGCGTCCACCAATTTGAGGTCCTCTTCCATCTGCCGCCGGGTTTTCGTCATGTGGCCCGGATACCACTGGATATTCAGATTGTCCTGGTCCATTCAGGAAACACCTCCGATTCTGCTCCAATCCCGCTTCCCGGTGTCCTCGTCGGCGCCGGGCAGCAGGATACCGAGGACCTTCCCCAATACGTCCCGCTCGTCCACCATGCCGATGGGGGCATAGCGGCTGTCGGAGGAGCCGTTGCGGTTGTCGCCCAGGACAAAAATATGGCCCTCCGGCACGGTAACCGGATAGTCCAGCCCCTCTCCGATTTCGTGGAAGCTCACATAGGTGGGTTCATACGTATAGGGTTCGTCCAGCGCCACACCGTCCACATAGACGACGCCGGCGTTAAAATCGATATCCACCGTCTGGCCCTCGGTGGCAATGACCCGTTTGACAATGGGCTCGTCCTGAAACTCCTCGGCGGGCACCGTCATCACCACAATGTCCCCCGGCTCCGGGTCGCCGCAGATGGTACTGCTGAGCAGGGCCAGATAGTCGGTATGGTGTAGGGTCGGATACATGGAGCTGCCGTCCACGCTGACCATACGGATGACAAAGACGAACACAATAGTCACGGCCACCAGCGTATAGACCATGTCCCGCAGGAGCTGGTACAGCTCAAAGCCACTATTTTTTTCGTCTTTTTTCTTGGAGTTTTCCGGCGTTTCCGCCGGGTGCTGCCGTGCTTCTTCGTTCATAAGGGCCTTCTTTCTATGGTCAGCCGCAGGCGGTCAACGCCGCGGCGATACTTCCATGTTCCATTCGGCGCGTCGCGCCACTATACATTATACACAGTCCCGGCACATAAGAAAAGTCTCGGCCGGACTTTTTTACACAATCGTCATAAATGGTCATATTGTCCCAAACAAATGCAAAAAAGGAGGCCCGAAGGCCTCCTCTTTTTTGAGAATTACACCTTTTCCTTGACCTTGGCAGCCTTGCCCAGGCGGGAACGCAGGTAGTACAGCTTGGCGCGGCGCACCTTACCGTGGCGGACCACCTCGATCTTCTCCAGCAGGGGAGAATGCAAGGGGAACACCTTCTCGCAGCCCACGCCGTAGCTCAGACGGCGAACGGTGATGGTCTCTTCCAGACCGCCATGCTTCTTGGCAATGACAGTGCCTTCAAAAACCTGGATTCTCTCGCGGGAACCTTCCTTGATTTTGACATGAACGCGAACCGTATCGCCAACGCTGACCTGAGGAGCGTTTTCTTTCATGTACTGGTTGGCCAGAGCCTTCATCAGATCCATTTGTTTGTCCTCCTTATTCATTTGGACGTTCATACCGCAGGGAATGCCGCAGCACCTTTGTGCCGGCAGCGGCAGAGGACGCATCCATTTCACAGACTAACAAATGATATCATATCTTTCACGAAAAAGCAAGCAGAATTTAATGTTTCTGTCAAGTGATTGCTGCTTTTTTCAGTCTTCCCACCGTCTGCGGTCGTTTCGCTTCTTTTCAGCAGCAATTTAACTCATTATATCGCATGAGTTTTCCCAGGTCAAGAGAAAAAATGGCCCGCCGTATCCCGCCCATGGCAGGAGCGGCGGGCCATTCATACCGCTGCGATTGCAAAAATCGGAATATTTTCTATTTTAGACGTTGCGGCCCTTGGTATCGATTTCCTCGCGGATGCGCTTGCCGAAGTCCGCCACGGTCATGACGCCTTCGTCTACACCCTTGCGGGTCCGGACAGCCACCTGGCCGTTCTCGGCCTCCTTGTCGCCCACCACCAGCATAAAGGGTACCTTCTCCAGCTGGGCCTCGCGAATCTTCTTGCCGATCTTCTCATTGCGGTCGTCCACTTCCACCCGGATGCCCAGGGCTTCCAGCTGCTTCTTGACCTCCCAGGCGTAGTCGTTGGTCCGCTCGGTGATGGTCATAATCCGGGCCTGCTCGGGCGCCATCCACGTGGGCAGCGCGCCGGCGTACTCCTCAATCAGATAGGCCAGGGTGCGCTCGTAGCAGCCCAGAGACGTGCGGTGGATGATATACGGCGTCTTCTTCTGGCCGTCGGTATCGGTGTACTCCATGCCGAACTGCTTGGCCAGGAGCATATCGATCTGGATGGTGACCAGCGTGTCCTCCTTGCCGTAGACATTCTTATACTGAATGTCCAGCTTGGGACCGTAGAAAGCGGCTTCGTCGATGCCGACGGTGTAGTTCACGTCCAGATCATCGAGAATCTGGCCCATCACCCGCTGGGCTTCCTCCCACTGTTCCGGCGTGCCCTCATATTTATTGTTGGGGTTGGCCGGGTCCCACTGAGAGAAGCGGAACGTACACTTGTCCAGCAGGCCCACGGTGCCCAGGCAGTATTTTGCCAGGTCCAGGCAGCCCTTGAACTCCTCTTCCAGCTGTTCCGGACGCAGGACCAGGTGGCCCTCGGAAATGGTGAACTGCCGGACACGGATCAGACCGTGCATCTCGCCGGAATCCTCGTTGCGGAACAGGGTGGACGTCTCACCCAGCCGCATGGGCAGGTCGCGGTAGGAACGGGCACGGTTCAGGAACACCTGGTACTGGAAGGGGCAGGTCATGGGACGCAGGGCAAAGCATTCCTTCGTCTCATCGTAGGGATCGCCCAGAACAAACATACCGTCCAGATAGTGGTCCCAGTGACCGGAAATCTTATAGAGGTCCCGCTTGGCCATGAGCGGCGTCTTGGTCAGCAGATAGCCCCGCTTCTGCTCCTCATCCTCCACCCAGCGCTGCAGCTGCTGGACCACTCTTGCGCCCTTGGGCAGCAGCACCGGCAGGCCCTGGCCGATGACGTCCACAGTGGTGAAGTATTCCAGTTCCCGGCCCAGCTTGTTGTGGTCCCGCTTGAGGGCCTCGGCCTGCTTGGCCAGATACTCGTCCAGCTCGTCCTTCTTGGGGAAAGCCACGCCGTAAATACGCTGGAGCATCTTGCGGTTGGAATCGCCGCGCCAATAGGCGCCGCAGCACTGGGTCAGCTTGATGGCGTTGCCCTTGATGCGGCCCGTGGAGTCCAGATGGGGACCGGCGCACAGGTCGGTGAACTCGCCCTGCTTATAGAAGGAGATGTGGGCGTCCTCCGGCAGATCGTTGATGAGCTCCACCTTATAGGGCTCGCCCTGCTGCTCCATGAGGGCCAGGGCCTCGGCACGGGGCAGCTCAAACCGCTCCAGCTTCAGCTTTTCCTTGCAGATCTTCCGCATTTCGGCCTCGATTTTCTCCAGGTCCTCGGGGGTGAACGCCTTCTCGGAGTCCAGATCATAATAGAAGCCGTTGTCGATGGCGGGACCGATGGCCAGCTTTGTCTCAGGCCACAGGCGCTTGACGGCCTGGGCCATCACATGGGAACAGGTGTGCCAATAGGTCTTGCGGTATGCCTCGTTTTCAAAGGTGTACAGGTTTTCTTCGGACATAGGGAGTTCCTCCTTTTTTGATTGAGGGGCAAAAGAAAAATCCCGCCCCTGACTGTAATCAGGGGTGGGATACAAAGTCGTATTCCACGGTTCCACCCTGCTTGCGCCCCACAGGACGCCGCTCATTGGCCGCTGTAACGGGCGGTCCCGTCCCGCTTACTGCTTAAAAAAGGTTCAGTCGGGCAGCTCGGAAGTGGTGGGCCTTCGTCCATAAAACAGGACCCTTTCACCATCCGGGCCCCTCTCTGGGTTTCTGGGAACGATGCGCGTCTTCGTCAACGCCATTTTGTCATCTCCTACTCTAGCACAGCCCACGGCAAATGTCAATTACCATTTGCTGCTGTCATTATGTTAACCCTTTTGTAACAGTATTCATTTTTAACGGAGTTTTAACGGGAAATCTTCGAATATATACAAAATAACAGATGTAACCTGCGTTTACATAAATTCTAAAAAATTCAGAAAATAATGCAATTTTACTCGAAAACTTGACAAAATTGAATTTCTCGTTATAATACATACCTGTCGTGCATATGATTACAAAAAGTTACAGCTTGTAAACAATCGTTATTTATTCAACAAGAGTATACAGGCTGCAAAAGGAGGTATCCCCATGCACTACAGTACCTACTCCCTGCTGCATCGCCATTCCCCCTTGCAGCGTCTGGCCTCTGCCGTGATCACCACGGCCCTGACGGCTTCGGCGCTGATGATTCCGGCGGCAGCCCAGAGTACCTACGTGATTCACGATCGGGACGAGGTCATCGTTCACACCACCTTTACCCGGGACCCGGGCGCGGTCCTGCAGGAAGCCGGTGTGACGTTGGGCCAGTCCGATGTCTATACCGCCGCCCAGGGGGCCGATGGTCTGGATCTGACGGTTCTGCGCCGTCAGACGGTCCATCTGGTGGCCGACGGACAGGTCCGCACCCTGGCGACTTACGGCGAGCCGGTCTCCCAGGTGCTGGACGCCGTGGGCATCACCCTGGACAGTGACGACAAGGTTTCCGTTCCCCTGGACGCCCCCACAGAGACCGGCATGGCCATTGTGGTCACCCGCGTCGAAACCAAAACCCTCACCTATGAGGAAACCGTCCCCGCCGGGGAGCAGGTCTTCCACAACAACGTCCTCCAGCCCGGCCAGGAAACCGTTCTGGAAGAGGGCAGCGACGGCATGCAGACCGTCACCGCCGCCGTCACCTACGAAAACGGCGTGGAGGTGAATCGCACGGTCATCGACACCAATGTGACCACCGCAGCCAAGGACCGCATTGTCATCCGCGGCGCGGAAAGCGCCGCCATGCCCACCGATGCCGAAGGCAACGCCATTGTCACCGCCGGCGGCGAGGTTTTGGAATACGAGCGGGTCATTGACGGCAAGGCCACCGCCTACAACTGTCCCGGCTATGTGGGCCACACAGCCTCCGGCACCGTGGCCGAAGTGGGCAAGGTGGCCGTGGACCCCAAGGTGATTCCCCTGGGCTCCAAATTGTACATCGTCTCTCAGGACGGCCAGTACGTCTACGGCTACTGCATTGCCGAGGACACCGGCGGCCTCATCAAGGGCAACAAAGTGGACCTCTATTTCAGCACCTGGGATGAGTGCATCCAGTTCGGCTACCGGCCTGTCACCATCTATGTGGTGGAAGAATAAAAATTGAAAAATCGTCCGTTGTCTGGTACACTATCCATGACAACGGACGATTTCTATATTATATAGTATACCACGGAGGATCACCATGGATCTTTGCAATATCAATGACATCAAGGAACTGCTGCACCGGCACGGCTTCCGGTTCTCCAAGGCCAAAGGCCAGAATTTTCTGACCCAGAGCTGGGTGCCCCGGCAGATTGTGGAAGCCGCCGGCATCGATGAGACCTGCGGCGTCCTGGAGGTGGGACCCGGCATCGGCCCCCTGACGGAACAGCTGTGCCTGAACGCCAGAAAGGTGCTGGCTGTGGAAGTGGACCGGACCTTGCAGCCCATTCTGGCGGAAACCCTGGGCCGCTTCGACAATCTGCGCATTCAGTTTGACGACGTGCTCAAGCAGGACATTGCCCAATTGGTGCGGGAGGAATTTCCCGGCCTGCGGCCCATGGCCTGCGCCAACCTACCTTATTATATTACGTCTCCCGTGCTGGCCGCCCTGCTGGAAAGCCGGGCCTTTGAAGCGGTAACGGTCATGGTCCAGAAAGAAGTGGCCCAGCGGATCTGTTCCAGACCCGGCAGCGGCAATTACGGCGCGTTCAGCGTCTTCTGTCAGTATTACGCCCAGCCGGAGCTGCTCTTTGACGTGCCGCCCTCCTGCTTCATCCCCCAGCCCAAGGTAATGTCCGCCATTCTCAAGCTGACCATGCGGACGGAACCGCCCTGCCACATCGAGGATGAAGCGCTCTTTTTCCGGGTGGTCCGGGCCAGCTTCGCCCAGCGGCGCAAGACGCTGCTCAACGGCCTGTCCAGCGGCTTCTCCAATCTCACCAAGGAACAGCTTTCCGCCGTCATCGAGGATTGCGGTCTGCCCGCCAATGTCCGGGGTGAGACGCTGGAAATCGAGGGCTTTGCCGCCATCGCCAACGGGATTTACAAGCTGCTGCACTGACTGGGCAGCACCACCGGCACCGGCCGGGCAGCGGTGATGGAATCGGGTGTCACATCGCATTCCACCGCCAGCAGCTGTACGCCCGCTTCCCGGGCCGACCACAACGCCTGTGCAAACGCCGGGTCCCGGTCGATGTTGGGTTCTACGCGCAAAATGCCCGCCATCTGGCAGACGAAGAGGATATAAGCCCCGTAGCCCTCCCCCACGGCTTGGCGCAAGTGGTGGACATGCTTGGTCCCCCGTTCCGTGGGGGCGTCGGGGAACCGGGCCACACCATCCTGTTCCAATGTGACCCCCTTCACTTCCAGCAGGCAGGGCCGCCCGCCTGCGACAAAATACCAGTCCAGCCGGGCATCGCCGTAGCGGTGCTCGGCTTTCTGCCGCTCCACGGCCACCCCCAGGCCGCCCTGCTGCATCCACTCCCCGGCCAACCGGTTCGGAACCTGGGAATCGATATTAAATAAGGTATCGCCCTTGCGGACAGTAATGAGGGACCACCGGGTTTTTCTCTGCGGGTCGTCGTGGTAGGTACACCAGACCTCCGTGCCGGGAATCAGAAGTTCTCCACAGCGGCCCGTGTTTTTCACATGGGCCACCACTTCCCTGCCGTCGATGACCACATGGGCCAGAAAGCGGTTGGGGCGGCGAAGAAAGACGCCCTGATGGATGTTGTCATATATTATCATAGGACCTCCCAGTTTTGCACAGCCCAAACAATTAAAGTTTTACTCGATTTTTTTCAAAAAATCGCAGGGGTCCAGGGGGCGGCGCCCCCGGTCGCCCGCCGCAGCGGGCGAAATACCCGTGCCGCGCATGGCGCGAAATCCCCCAGCGTCCCCAGCGCCATCCGCAGATGGCGCAACCCTCGCGGCAAATGCCGCAAGGCCCTCGTCTCCGCCCTGGGGCGGCAGACGAGGGCCTTCTGCTTATTTCTCGTAGGTGAATTCCCAGTTGTAGATGCTGACGGTGTCGCCGTCCTGGATACCCATCTCCTCCAGCCGGGCAAACAGGCCGCTCTTGCGCAGCTGCCGGTCGAAGTACATCCGGGACTCGTAATCGTCAAAGTTGACGTCACCCAGCAGCCGCTCCATCCAGGGACCGGAGACGCTCCACACGTCGTCAAACTGCTTGATGGTCAATTCCTCTACACCGCCGGCCTCGGCCAGGGGCTTGACGTACTCCGGCTCGTAAACGATGACCGGAGGCAGCTGGGCCAGCTTCCCAGCCACCACCTTCATCAAATCCCGCGTACCGGCGGTGGTGGCGGCGGAAATTTCATAAAACTCATAGCCCCGTTCGGTGACGTAATTGCGCAGCCGTTCCAGGCTATCGCTGTCGGGGGACAGCAGATCGATCTTGTTGGCGGCCACGATCATGGGCCGCTCCGCCAGCTCCGGAGAATACTCCCGCAGCTCGGCGTTGATCTTCTCAAAATCCTCCACCGGGTCCCGGTCCTCGCTGCCGGACACGTCCACCACATGGATCATCAGGCGGCAGCGGTCGATGTGACGGAGAAAATCGTGGCCCAATCCCGCGCCCTCTGCGGCGCCTTCAATGATACCGGGGATATCGGCCATGACAAAGGATACGCCCTCCTCCACATAGATGACGCCCAGATTGGGGAACAGGGTCGTAAAGTGGTAGTTGGCGATCTTGGGCCGGGCGTTGGATGTGACGGACAGCAGCGTGGACTTGCCCACGTTGGGGAAGCCCACCAGACCCACATCGGCCAGGAGCTTCAGCTCCAGAATCACATCGTGGCTCTCGCCGGGCAGACCCGCCTTGGCAAAGCGGGGCACCTGCCGGGTGGGTGTGGCGAAATGGTGATTGCCCCAGCCGCCCCGGCCGCCCTTAGCCAGGATGAAGTCCTCGTCGTCGGACATATCCTTGATGATCTCGTTGGTCTCGGCATCCCGGACCACGGTGCCGCGGGGCACCTTGATGATGAGGTTTTCACCGGCCTTGCCCTTACGGCGGCCGCCCTCGCCCTTGATGCCGTCGGCGGCGGTGTATTTGCGCTTGTAGCGGAAGTCCATCAGCGTGGACATATGATCGTCCACCCGCAGGACAATGCTGCCGCCATTGCCGCCGTCACCGCCGTCGGGGCCGCCGGCGGCCACAAACTTCTCCCGGTGGAAGGCCACGGCGCCATCGCCGCCGCGGCCGGCCTTGACGGTGATTCTTACTTTATCGATAAATGCGGACACGGGTCTTCCTCCATTCTGAATAAAAAAATCCCGAACAGTGCTGTTCGGGATTTTTCATCGGTAAATTACTGCTCTACAGCGTAGACGGACGCCATCTTGCGGTCCTTGCCCATGCGCTCGAACTTGACGGTACCGTCGATCAGAGCGAACAGGGTGTCGTCGCTGCCGATGCCCACGTTCTTGCCAGGGTGGATATGGGTGCCTCTCTGCCGAACCAGAATGTTGCCGGCCAGGACAAACTGACCGTCGGCACGCTTCACGCCCAGGCGCTTAGCCTCGGAATCACGGCCGTTCTTGGTGGAACCGCCGCCCTTCTTGTGAGCGAAGAACTGAAAACCAATGTTAAGCATGTTATTGCACCTCCATGACTTCGATATAATCCGGATACTCGTCCCGCAGCTCGCAGAGGGTCAGCATCAGGCCGGTGAGTACCGCCTGTACCGTCTCCTCCTCGTCGCAGCTGGCGGGGAGTGTCAAGGTGATCCGGGCCTCCTTGTCATTGACACGGGTTTTGGCGCGGCAGCCGCACACATCGTTGATGGTGCACTCGGCCATCCGAATGGCCGTGGTGACGGCGGCGCAGACAATGTCGCTGCCCGCCTCGGCGTAGCCGCTGTGGCCCTCGCAGCAGAATCCGGTGATTCTGCCGTCCTGATCAAAAAATTCGACTCTGGTCATTACACAGAGATCTTCTCGATCTGCACCTTGGTGTAGGGCTGACGATGGCCCTGGCAGCTCTTGGAGTCCTTCTTGGGACGGTACTTGAAGACGGTGATCTTCTTGCCCTTGCCGTTCTTGAGGACCTTGGCAGCCACGGAAGCGCCAGCAACCACGGGAGTACCGAACTTGGAGTTCTCGCCATCAACCACAGCCAGAACCTTGTCGAACGTCACGGTCTGATCGGCTTCAACATTCAGCTTTTCGATGAACAGCACGTCGCCTTCCTTGACGTTGTACTGCTTGCCACCGGTAACGATAATAGCCTGCATTTCAAATTGCACCTACCTTTTGTTTGTAGACTCGCTCTGGAGGTGCGAGGGCATACCTCGACTGTCAACCTCTTCGATGCGGCTTTTCCAGTATAGCAGGACAACCACCGAATGTCAAATAGTTTTTTGCTTTTTTTCCCGTTTTCCCTATCGTTTTTTTAAATTGGTGCAGATTTCCGCCAGACAGTCCGACGCCTCCATGCGGAACCGGTCGTTGACCGTCAGATCGCCTAGGGACAGCACCCCCACCAGCTTGCCGCCCTCCACCACCGGAAGACGCCGCACCTGTTCCAGGGCCATGCGCTGGGCGGCTTCCTCGGCATCGTCGCCGGGGGCGGCGGCCACAATGCGCCGGGTCATGATATCGGCCACGGCGGTTTTTTCCGGCGGCAGTCCCGCCGCCACACAGCGCAATACAATGTCCCGGTCCGTCAGCAAGCCGCAGAGCTTTCCGCCCTTGGCGCAGACCGGCACGGAGCCGATGTTGTACCGGGACAGCACCCGGGCCGCCGACGCGGCCATGTCCTCCGGGGCCACGCAGACCGGTCCCGGTGTCATAAAGTCCTGTACTTTCATAAGTAAAAACTCCCTCCAGATGATTCTGAAGGGAGTTTGGGAAATTTTTTCAGATTCTATACATTAAAAGGTATAGACACCGTCGGCGGTCTGGGTGAATTCCCGCTGAAAGAAGGTTTCGCAGGCTTTTGCCATATGGGCCGGGTCCTCGCTGCCCGCCGTCTCCACGGCGGAGTGCATGGCCAGCTGGGCCATGCCGATATCCACCATGGGGATACTGACCAACTGGGTCAGCAAATTGCCCAACGTGGAACCGCCGGCCTCGTCGGCCCGGTTGGCGAAAATCTGGACCGGTACGCCGGCTTCGTCGCAGACGGCCCGGAACAGGCCCGCCGTCACGCCGTTGGTGGTGTACTTCTGGTTGGCCGAATATTTGACCACCACGCCGCCGTTGGGGTAGACCCGGTTGGCCGGGTCGGCCTTTTCGGGGAAATTGGGGTGGACGGCGTGGCCGTTGTCGGCACTGAGGAGCATACTGTGGGCCAACGCCATGCGGCGCTCCTCGCCGGTCAGGCCCAGGGCGTCAGCCGTCCGCTCCAGCACGTCGGGCAGCAGGGTACTTTTTGCGCCCTGGCGGGTGCCGCTGCCCACCTCTTCATTGTCAAACAGGCAGTAAATCTGCCCCAGTTTTTCGCTGGTTCCAGCATGCAGAAACCCTTCCAGCGTGGCGTAGGCACAGGCCAGATCGTCAATGCGGGGCGACTGGAACAGTTCTCCCTCCGCGCCGATGCGGACAGCCTTCTGCCGGGGGCACAGGAACAAATCCCGGCCCAGAATGTCCGATTCCGCCACGTTCAGCGCTTCGGCCAGCAGGGCCGTCAGGCTCTTGCCGCCGGACAGGCCGTACAGGGGCTGCAATTCCTTCTGGCCGTTGAACTCGTGGCCCCGGTTCACGTCCCGCTGCTGGTGGATGGCCAAGCTGGGCATGGTCAGCAGGTCCCGGTCCAGATACACCAGACGACTTTCCACCCCCTCTTTGGTACGGACAATGACACGGCCCGCCACGGTCAGGGGCCGATCCATCCAGGTGTAGTGAATCATGCCGCCGTAGCCCTCGGCGGACAGGCGGGCGTATTTGGCGTCGCCGTCCAGCCGATCCCCCTTGACGGCAAAGGTGGGGACGTCGCTGTGGGCCGCCGTCATACGCCAGGCCGTCAATGTTTCATTCGGCAGGCGGAACGCGATCAGGCTGCTCTGATTGCGGGTGACATAATATTGACCGCCGGGAGCCAATGCCCAGGCGCTGCCCTCTTCCAGACGGGTGAAACCGGCCTGATCCAGCAGGGCCGCGGCGGCGGCCACGGCATGGAAGGGGCTGGGGCTGCGGTCCAGAAAGGCCATGGTGTTTTCCAAGGTTGCCATACTGTTCCTCCATTTTTCTGATTTTTCCGTAGTATGTGCAAAAAAGGGCTGTTGCGATGCAACAGCCCTTCGGGATGGTGCTTACTTGGACAGAGAGGCGTCAATGGCCTCGGCGGCCTTCTTACCGGCACCCATGGCCAGAATGACGGTGGCCGCACCGGTGACGGCGTCGCCGCCGGCGTAGACCTGGTCGCGGGTGGTCATCATGGTGTCCTCGTTGACGATGAGGCAGCCCTTGCGGTTGGTCTCCAGGCCGGGGGTGGTGGACCGGATCAGGGGGTTTGGAGACGTACCCAAGCTCATGATGACGGTATCCACGGGCAGCTCAAACTCGCTGCCGGGAATCTCCACGGGTCTGCGGCGGCCGGACGCGTCAGGCTCACCCAGCTCCATGCGGATGCACTTCATGGCGCCCACGCGGCCATTGCCGTCGTTGAGAATCTCCACGGGGTTGCACAGGACCCGCAGTTCGATGCCCTCTTCCTTGGCGTGGTGCAGCTCCTCTGCACGGGCGGGCATTTCAGCCTCGCCGCGGCGGTAGACGATGTACACATGCTCGGCGCCCAGACGCTTGGCGCAGCGGGCGGCGTCCATAGCCACGTTGCCGCCGCCGACGACGGCCACAGCCTTGGACTTGATAATGGGGGTATCGTCCTCCTCCAGGTAGGCCTTCATCAGGTTGACGCGGGTCAGGTACTCATTGGCGGAGTACACGCCCACCAGGGCCTCGCCGGGGATACCCATGAACATGGGCAGACCGGCGCCGGAGCCGACGAACACAGCCTGGAAGCCCATCTCAAACAGCTCGTCGATGGACAGGACCTTGCCGATGACCATGTTGGTCATGACATTGACGCCCTGGGCCTCCAGCTTGTCAACCTCGTTCTGAACGATGGCCTTGGGCAGACGGAACTCGGGGATACCGTAGACCAGCACGCCGCCGGCGGTGTGCAATGCCTCGAACATGGTGACCTCATAGCCCTTCTTGGCCAGATCGCTGGCACAGGTCAGACCGGCGGGGCCGGAGCCGACCACGGCCACCTTCTTGCCGTTGGAGGGGACCTTTTCGGGCATTTTGTTGACGTTCTCCATGTACCAGTCGGCCACGAAACGCTCCAGACGGCCGATGGCTACAGGCTCACCCTTCTTGCCGCGGACACAGACGGCTTCACACTGGGTCTCCTGCGGGCAGACACGGCCGGACAGGGCCGGCAGGGCGTTGGTGGAAGTGATGATATCGTAAGCGCCCTGGAAGTCGCCCTCGGCCACCTTGGCGATGAACTCGGGGATGCGAACGTTGACGGGGCAGCCGCCCACGCAGGGGGGCTTCTTACATTGCAGGCAGCGCTGTGCCTCGGAGACGGCCATCTCGGCGGTATAGCCCAGGGCCACTTCGTCAAAGTTATGATTACGGACGTTGGCGTCCTGCTCCGGCATCGGAGTCTTGGTGGTCTGCATATTTGCCATGGTTGCTGCCTCCCTTACTGAATCAAATCTTTGCCCATCTTCTCAATGCGGCACATATGGGTCTTGGCCGTCTCGGTCTCCCGTGTCTTGTACACAGAGTTACGGTTCATGAGCTCGGCGAAGTCCACTTGGTGGCCGTCAAAGTCGGGGCCGTCGACGCAGGCGAACTTGACCTCGCCGCCCACGGTGACACGGCAGCCGCCGCACATACCGGTGCCGTCCACCATGATGGGGTTCAGGGAGACGGTGGTGGGAACGTTGAAGGGTTTGGTGGTGGCAGCCACAAACTTCATCATGGGGATGGGGCCGATAGCCAGGACTTCATCATACTGATTACCGGCCTCCAGCAGCTGCTGGAGCTTTGCGGTAACGAAGCCCTGCTCGCCGTAGGAGCCGTCGTCGGTCATCAAATAGAAGTTGTCGCAAGCGGCCTTGAACTCCTCTTCCAAAATGACAATGTCCTTGCTGCGGAAACCGGCAATGACATCCACCTGCACACCGGCCTCATGGAAGGCCTTGGCAGAAGGGTACGCGATGGCACAGCCCACGCCGCCGCCGACAACGCAGACACGCTTCTTGCCCTCGATGTTGGTGGGACGGCCCAGGGGGCCCACAAAGTCACGGATGGAGTCGCCTTCGTTGAGGGCGCCCAGCATATTGGTGGCCAGGCCCACCTTCTGGAAGATGATGGTGACGGTGCCCTTCTCCCGGTCATAGCCAGCGATGGTCAGGGGTACCCGCTCGGACTTCTCGTCCACACGGAAAATGATGAACTGACCGGCCAGAGCCTTTCTGGCCACAAAGGGGGCCTCGATCTCCAGCAGTGTGACGGTCGGGTTCAGCTCCTGCTTGCGCACGATTTTATACATGATGGTTCATCCCTTCGTTTTTCGGCCCGCCGTTGGGATGGCGCGCCGGATTCATAAAACACGCACCATAGGTACAGCCCCATGGCCGCAGAGTGGCATGCGGACGGCAGCAGCCGCTCTGCACATAAACGTAATTTGATTATAGCATACTCCACTTTTCATTGTAAAGGCGCACCGGCCCAAATTGCTGCCAATTTCAGCAAAAATCCCCAAATTCCACAAAGATATCTTGACGGGGTACACGATTCCAGTGAAAATACCGCACCAACTCTCCGGCGGATATCGGTTCCGGCCGGTCCAGCAGTCCCGCCAGCGCCGCCAAGCGGCCCAGAAGGGCCTCCGGCGACAGGGTGTTCCGCAGAATCCCCAGGTCCAGGTCCCGCTCCCGCTTGCTGAGCCGCCGCCCGTCGGCGGCCAGCAGCAGGGGCACATGGTACGTCGCCGGGGGCATACCCTCCAACAGTTTGTACAGGTACCGCTGCCGGGGGGTGGAATCCAGCAAATCCCGGCCCCGGACCACCTCTGTGATGCCGCCCTCCAGATCGTCCACCACCACGGCCAGCTGGTAGGCATAGACGCCGTCGGCCCGCCGGATGAGAAAGTCGCCGCAGTCGGCGGCCAGGTTTTCCGAGATGGTCCCCTGTAAGCCGTCGGTGAAGGTCACGGTTTCATCGGGTACCATCAGCCGCCACGCCGGGGCCTTGGTCTTTTCCCGCCGCTGCTGCTCTGTCAGATACCGGCACGTCCCGGCGTAGAGCAGCCGCCCGTCGGAGGCGTGGGGAGCATTGGCCGCATGGAGGTCCGCCCGGGAGCAGTAGCAGGGGTAGACCAGTCCCATGGATTCCAGTTTGGAAAAGGCCGCAGCATAGGCGGCGGTCCGTCGGCTCTGCCGCGGCTGCTCCCGGTCCCAGTCCAGGCCCAGCCATTGGAGATCGTCCTTGAGCTGGTCGCAGTATGCCGGACGGCACCGGTCCGGGTCCAGGTCCTCCAGCCGCAGAACCATCTCGCCGCCCTGAGACCGCACCGACAGCCACGCCAGCAGGGCGCTCCACACGTTGCCCAGGTGCATCCGTCCGCTGGGACTGGGGGCAAACCGTCCCACCACCATATCCATCCCGCCTTTCCAAATCAATCCCCAACAGTATACCGGCAAAAGTTCCCGTGGTCAATGGCCCTGTCCTGTGGTACAATGGAGAAAATCACCAGGAACGGAGAATCCCCCATGTTGTTACGTGCAGAACAGGTGTCCATGAACTACGGCACCCGTCAACTTTTCACCGATGTGACCATCCACCTCAATGCCGGGGACCGCATCGGCATCATCGGCATCAACGGCACCGGCAAGTCGTCGCTGCTGCGGGTTCTGGCCGGGGCGGCCGAACCCGACAGCGGCACAGTGACCCTGGACCCCAACATTCAAGTGTCCTATCTCTCCCAGGACCCCCATATGGAGCCGGAGCACACGGTGATGGAGCAGGTGTTTGCCGCCTGGCCCGCTGCATTCCGGGAGCTGGCCGAGTACGAGGCCCGCTCCATGCTGACCAAGCTGGGCATCACCGATTTTGACCAGAAAGTGGGCACGTTGTCCGGCGGCCAGAAAAAGCGGGTGGCCTTGGCGGCGGCGCTGATTCATCCGGCGGATGTGCTGATTCTCGACGAGCCGACAAACCATCTGGACGCCGACATGGTGGCGTGGCTGGAAGATCGGCTGAAAAAATTCCGGGGCGGCCTGATTATGGTCACCCACGACCGGTATTTTCTGGAACGTGTCGTCACGGAGATTGCCGAGTTGTCCCATGCAAAATTACGGTTCTACGAGGCCAACTATTCCAAATATCTGGAACTGAAGGACCAGGAAGCCCAGATGCAGGAGGCGTCGGAACGGAAGCGGCAGGCGCTGCTGCGGCGGGAACGGGAATGGATCCTACGGGGCTGCCGGGCCAGGACCACCAAGAGCAAGGACCGGGTGGAGCGGTATCACGCATTGGTCAATCAGACCCAGGAAGCCGCCGACGGCACGGTGCAGGTAGCGGCCCAGGCCAGTCGGCTGGGCAAGCAGATCATTGCGTTGGACCACGTTTCCAAATCCTACGGCGGCAAAGTGGTCCTTGCGGATTTCTCCCTGTCCATCAGCCGCGAGGACCGACTGGGCATCGTGGGCCGCAACGGTGCGGGCAAGTCCACGCTGCTCAACATGATCGCAGGCCGTCTGGCCCCGGACAGCGGCACAGTGGAAATCGGCCAGACGGTGAAAATCGGCTATTTCACCCAGGAGGGCCGGGACCTGGACCCCACGCAACGGGTGTTCGACTGCATTTCCGAAATCGGCAGTCAGGTGACCACATCGGAAGGAACTTTGTCGGCGTCACAGATGTTGGAGCGGTTTCTGTTCCCGCCGGAGGTCCAGTACCGGCAGATCGGCAAGCTGTCCGGCGGCGAAAAGCGGCGGCTGTATCTGCTGAGCATTCTGATGCAGGCCCCCAATGTGCTGCTGCTGGACGAGCCAACCAACGACCTGGACATCACGACGCTGTCCATTCTGGAGGACTATCTGGAGACGTTTCCCGGTCCGGTGCTGGCCGTGTCCCATGACCGGTATTTTCTGGACCGGCTGGCGGGGGAGATTTTAGAAGTGGGAGACGGCGGCATCGTCACCCGCCATGTGGGCAACTACAGCGACTACGCCGCGTCCCGGCCCGCGCCAGAAGCTCCGGAGAAAAAGGCCGCGGAGAAAAAGGAGCCGCCCAAGCCCCGGCCCAAGAAATTGAAGTTCTCCTTCAAAGAGCAGCGGGAATACGATACCATTGACGCGGACATTGCGGCGTTGGAGGAAAAAATCGCCGCCTGTGACCGGGAGATCGTGGAAAACGCCTCGGACTATTTGGCTTTGGAGCGGTTGAGCGAGGAAAAAAGCCGGCTGGAAGCCCAGCTGGACGAAAAAACAGAACGTTGGGTCTATCTGACGGAACTGGCCGAGCAGATCGAGGCCCAGCGACAGGAGGGAACACTATGAAACACAGAACATGGAAAGAATGGGCAATCCGGCTGGTGCTGCTGCTGTTGGGTCTGACGGTGGCCCATCTGGGCGTGACGCTGTTTTTGCAGTCCGATTTGGGGTCGGACCCCTTTTCGGTGCTGGTCCAGGGCATTTCCATCCAGGTTGGGCTGTCCTTCGGCACCACCCATGTGATTGTGACCTGCGCGTTGATGGTGATTATGCTGGTGACCACCCGGGGTTATGTGCTGCCGGGTACGGTGGTCTGCGCCTTCTGCGGCGGACCGATTATTGACGCCTTCACCTGGCTTTTGGGCAGTTGGATCAACGCTTCCCTGCCCATGGCCCTGCGGGTGGCGTCGTCGGTGGTGGGCTGCGTGATTCTGGCGGCGGGTATGTCGCTGGTGATTCGGTCCGACGCCGGTACGGGTCCCAATGATCTGGTGGCGGTGATTTTGGCCGACAAGCTGAAGCGGTTCCAGTTCCGGTGGGTTCGGATGACGTGTGACGCAGTGTTTATGGTGGTGGGCTTCGTTTTGGGCGGTACCGTGGGATTGGGCACGGTACTGGCGGTGTTCCTCATTGGCCCGGTGGTCCAATGGTTCCTGCCCCGGAGCCAGAAAGTCGTGGACCGCTGTACCCGCACCTTCCAAAAAGTCTCCTGAGCACCCAAAAGAAACGTTTTTACTCGATTTTTTCACAAAAAAATTGCGGTGTCCAGAGGCGGCGCCTCTGATCGCTGGCCGCAGCCAGCGAAATCCCCGCGCCGCGCACGGCGCGATCTCCTCCATCGTCCCAAAGCGCCATCCGCAGATGGCGCAACCCCTGGCCAAAGGCCATGGCCCCCGTCGCCGCCCCCTGCGGGGGTGGACGACGGGGGCCATGATTTGCGGGGTATCAGGACTGTTGTGTTCTGCGATGGTGCGCAAAGAAAGCCGCCGTCCACCACCCGCTGATGGGGTGGGGACGGCGGCCTTGCGGCTTCGCCGTAGGAATTGCGCCCGTTGCGGCGGGCGCTTGAAACGACAAGGGGAATTTCGCCCCGTACGCGGGGCGGGTGTTTCGCCCGTTGCGGCAGGCAGGAATTTCGCGCCGTGCGCGGCGCGACCAGGGGCGCTGCCCCCTGGACCCCTGCGATTTTTTGAAAAAAATCGAGTAAACCTTTTATTTTTGGGTTTGTGTGGTGTTTAAAGAGCGGTATCCGGTGGCGAAATCCACCAGATTATCCGGCTGTTCTCCATGCAAAAACTTTTTCAAGTTCCTGCACACAATCTCCACGATTTTCTCCGTGGTCTCCGGTACATCCCCAAAGCTGGCGCCCGCCACATGGGGCGTAATCAGTACATCCTCCCGCCGCCACAGCGGATGCTCCGGCGGCAGCGGTTCCGGGTTGGTCACATCCAGCACCGCTCCGGCCAAGTGGCCCGACTCCAGCACCGCATTGAGCACATCCGGGTCCAACAGCGTTCCCCGCCCCACATTGACCAGCAAGGCCGTGTTTTTCATGGACCACAATACCTCCCGGCTCAGCAGTCCCCTGGTCTCCGCCGTATTGGGCAGGGCGCACACCACCACATCGGCCCTTCCCCACAATCGGGGCAGGGCCTCCATGGTATACATCTCATCAAAGCAATCGGGCTTTTCTCGTGCCGTCCGCCGGACGCCAATCACAGCTTTGGGCAAAAAGGGCCGCAGCCGTTTGGCCAGCTCCGTGCCGATATCTCCGGCACCGACAATCAAAACCGTCGCGCCCTCGATGCCCTTTCCCGACAGCTGGGGCCGCCACACGCCCCGCTCCTGCTGGCGCACATAGGCGTCCAGGTGGCGAAGCCGCAGCAGCACCGCGCCGAGGATATACTCCGCAATCACGCCGCCGAATGCGCCGGTGGTGCAGCTGACCAGAACGTTGTCCGGAAACCACGGGGCCTTGGTATACAGGTCTGCCCCGGCCCAGGTCATCTGAATCCACCGGAGATTGGGCGCGTCCGCCAACGTCTCCGGCTTCGGCTCTCCAACGATGGCTGTTGCGGCCCTAAAGGCCGCCCGCCGCTGCTCCTCGTCGCAGTCCTCCGCAAAGAGCACCGGCACGGACCCGGCGGCAGCCCGCAGCCGTTCCCGCTGGGCCGGTGTAAACGACGGCAGCACGTAAACGCTCATGCTTCCGGCTCCTCCACCGGCAAATCCACAAAAATCGGCTCGTGGTGCAGCTCCGGCAGCACCTTATGGAGCAAATCGTCCATGGTAAACCAGATGGTGGACGTGTTGATGCAGGGGTGACAGCTGACGTTTTTCGCGTCGGCCACGGATTTGTCAATAACCAGCTGCACCCGGTTTTCCGTGTCGTGCATCAGTCCCAGCACCGTAACGGAGCCGGGCGTCAGATTCAGATACCGCTCCATCTCCTCGGCGCCGGCAAAGCTGAGCCGGGCCACGCCCAGCTGCTTGGACAGGTCCTTGGTCTTGAACACCTTTTCCCCGTCCAGCATCAGCAGATAGAAGTTGGTCTTCTGCCGGTTGCAGAGAAACAGGTTTTTACAGATCTTCTCTCCCAAAACCTGCTCCACGGCCTCACACTGGGCGATGGTGTCGGCGTGGCTGTGGTCGGCACGGGCATAGGGGATTTCCAGCCGGTCCAGCAGGTCGTAACAGGCCATCTCCTTAGGCAAACGGTTGGCCGCCGAAGCGGGCCGCCCATGATACAGCGTTTGATCAATGTAAAATTCGTCCATTTTATACCTCAATAGCCGCGGATGTACAGATCATCCACAGTGATATCCCGCTCATAGGGGTTGATGCAGCGGTTCACCGTATCGGGCACCGTGTAGGGGTCCAGCAGATAGTAGGAGCCGCCGGAAATGGTGGTGGCCGTACCGGGCAGCGTCTCCGTCTGGATATTGTCCAGGTCGCAGCGCAGCATGGCCCAGGCCAGCCACGACAGCTCCTTGACACCCAAATCCGTCTCCACATTGCCGCCCAGCCAGGTGATCAGCTGGGGCGTCTTGAAGACCAGCATGGGGTTGAGCCACTGTTTGGCCGCCGCCGAAACAAAGTCCCGCTGCACATCCACACGGCCCAAATCCGCCGTGGCATAGCCGGAACGGAACCGCACCAGACCCATGGCCTCCGTGCCGTTGAGCTTCTGTTCTCCAGCCTTCAAATCGATGTAGAGGTTCTGGCTTGGGTCATTGTAGTACATATCCTGGGGAACGTTGAAGGTGACGCCGCCCATGATATCCACCAGGTCCACAAAGCTGTCCAGGTTTACCAGAATATAGCCGTCGGGCCAGAAGCCGATGGATTCCTTCACCCGCTGCTGGAGCATTTCCATGCCCTCCTCGCCGCCGCCGTTGATGCCGTAGACACCGTTGATCTTGGGCACGGAGTAGGAGCCGTTGACCCGGGTGTCTCTGGGAATGCTGACCAGAGATACCTGTTTGGTTCCCGTATTGACGTTGAGCAGCATCAGCGTGTCGGTCCGGGTGCCGCCTTCGTCGGTGCCGATGAGCAGAATGGTGGACGACCCGGTCTTGCGGGCGCCCAGGCTGTCCGCGCCGTCGTAGACGGGCTGGGTGGCAATGAGCTTGGACACCAGGGCCACCACCGCCGCCAACACCAGAAGGATCAGCAGCAGAATGAACAGGCGCTTGATCCAGCGGCCCTTGCGTTTCTTTCCAGGGCGCTCGTACAACTCGTCGTCCTCCTCATCCTCGTCATCGTCCTCGCCCTCGAACATCTGCCGGGCGGACATGGGACCCTGGGCGCGGCGGACCGCCCGTTGGGCGTCGCTGCGGGACTGGGGAGGCGCCGCCGAAGGGTTCGGCTGGGGCTGCCGGCCGCCGTTGGGCGTCTGCACGGGCCGGGCCGCCCGGGCCGAAGCGCTGCGGACCACCGGCGCCCGGTTCTCCGGGCCGAAATACTCGCCGGCAAAGTCGGGCCGCTCCCAGGGCGGCACCGGTTTCGACTGCTGCGGCATATGGATGGGTGTATATTGCTGCGTCTCGTCGGAGACGGCTCTGTGGCTGGGGGCGGCAGGCTCTTCCGGAGACACGTCTCCGCCGTCGGCCCCGTCCTCGCCCAGCAGCCGCCGGACATCCGACAGGAGCTCGTCCAGATCGTCGGAATCGTATGGGGACATCACGCCACTTCCTTTCCTGTTTTTACCCGGACCGCGCCCATGGGCAGCCGTCCGGGTCTACTATTTTAATACGAAATCGCGGCGGTGTAAACGAGATTTTTTGAAAAACCGGGAAATTTGTCGAAATTCTACTGTGTAATTCTACTGTACTATCTTTACAGATACGGTTGGACTGTGGTATACTAAAAACGAATTGGAATAATTTCACTAGGAGTTTTGGCCATGGATGTGTCTGTCGTCCCCTGTTCCACATACGATCTGCCCCAGTGCCGCCTGGCGCTGGAGGCGCTGTTGTCCCCTCTGGGCGGCCTGGACTGGGTCCGGCCCGGTATGAAAGTGGGGCTCAAGGCCAATCTGGTGACCTTTCTCAAGCCCGACGCCGCCGCCACCACCCATCCGGTGGTCCTCAGCGCCCTGTCGGAGCTGCTGACCGAACGCGGCGCGGAGGTAATCATCGGCGACAGCCCCGGCGGGCTTTACAATGCCGCCTTTGTGGGCCGGGTCTACAGCGCCGCCGGGCTCCATGAAACGGAGCAGCACGGGGCCAAGCTCAACCAGGATTTCTCCCAGCGGGAGGTGGAGTACCCGGAAGGCCGGGTCTGCCGCCGTTTCCCCTATACGGCATGGCTGGATTCCGTGGACGCCGTCATCAACGTGTGCAAGCTGAAAACCCATGGAATGATGGCCATGTCCTGCGGCGCGAAAAACCTCTTTGGCGTGATACCCGGCACCCGCAAGCCGGAATTCCATTTCCAGTTTTCCAATCCGGCGGACTTCGCCCGGATGATCATTGATCTGGATGAATACGTCAAGCCGGTGCTCCACATCTGCGATGCCATTGTGGGCATGGAGGGCAACGGCCCCACAGCCGGTACGCCCCGGCCCGTGGGCTGTCTGGCCGCCTCGGTCAGCCCCCACCATCTGGATTTGGTCTGCGCCGCCCTGGTGGGACTGGGCCGCAGCGACGTGCCTACCCTGGAGGCCGCCTACGAGCGGCAGATGATTCCGGCCACGGTGGACGAACTCACCGTCTCCGACGGCTGGCGGGACTTCATCGTGCCCGATTACCGGCGCATCCAGGGCCAGAGCAGCTTGCTGTTCCGGGGCCGCGGCGGTCTTTTGGGCCGCGTGGGCGGCGCCGTCATCCAGGCCGCCGTCTGTCCCCGGCCCACGGTGAAGCCATCGATCTGCGTCGGCTGCGGCGAATGCGCCCACGTCTGTCCGGCCAAGGCCATCACCATGAAAAACAAACTGCCGGTCATCGACCGCCGTGCCTGTATCCGCTGCTTCTGCTGTCAGGAGTTCTGTCCCAAAGGGGCCATGGTACAGCACCGGCCTCTGGCCGCCCGGATTTTGAATCCATAACAAAAGGAGTGTCTTCCCATGAAATTGATGATCGCGTCCGATCTCCATGGCTCGGCCCATTGGTGCCGCAAGCTTCTGGACGCCTACGAGCGGGAGCAGCCGGACCGGCTGCTGCTGCTGGGTGATATCCTCTACCACGGCCCCCGCAACGATTTGCCCAAGGCCTACGACCCCAAAGCCGTCATCGCCATGCTGAACCCGCTGGCCGACCGGCTCCTGTGCGTCCGGGGCAACTGCGACTGCGAGGTGGACCAGATGGTGCTGGACTTCCCCATCCTGGCCGACTACGCCGTGCTGACCTGGAACGGCCGCCTGATCTATGCCACCCACGGCCATCTCTTCGGCGAGACCAATCCGCCCAAATTGCAGCCCAAGGACATTTTGCTCTGCGGTCACACCCATGTGCCCCGGTGCAAGGCCCATGACGGATTCACCTATTGGAACCCCGGCTCTGTGTCCATCCCCAAGGAGAACTCCCACCGGGGCTACATGCTGCTGGAGGGCGACCGGGCCATCTGGAAGGAACTGGACGGCGACACGGTCATGGAGACAAAGATTTGACCCGGTCCAGCCGCCTGCTGACGGTGCTGCGGGCTGTGGTCACGGCGCTGCTGGTCCTCAGCGGCTCCATTGCCGTCCCCATCCTCTGCCGGTTTTTCTATTACCTGCACATCGGCCCCCTGGGTCTGGTGGAGCAGACGGGCCTGTCGGCGGACCAGATTCGACAGGCGTATAACGAAATGATGGATTTCTGCATCGGCCGGACGGAGGTATTTTCCGCCGGTGTTCTGCCCTTTTCCGAATCTGGGCGGGACCATTTTGCCGATGTGGGCGTACTGTTCCGGCTGGATTTGGCAATTCTTGCCGGCGCCCTGGCAGCATGGCTGCTGCTGTGGTTCCTGGGCCGCCGGACCCGTCGGGTCCCGGCGCGCCTGCTGGGTCACGGGCCGGGGTTTTGGGCCGCTGTGGGGCTGGGCGCTGTGTTTTTGATCATCGGCGTCCTGGCGGCTCTCGATTTTGACCGGGCCTTTGTCCTGTTTCACACGGTGTTTTTCCCCGGTAAGACCAACTGGGTCTTCGACTGGCGGACCGATCCCATCATTCTGCTGCTGCCGCAGTCCTTTTTCCGAAACTGCGCCCTGTTGATTCTGGGGGTGCTGTTGCTGTGGTGCGGCACGCTGGTGGCGCTGGACCTCCGCACCCGGCGAACGCACCGCGTCTCATCCATATAAAGCGAGGGGTTTGTCCGGATGGACAAACCCCTTATTTTTTACTTCACTTAATGAAAGTACAGGCGGCGTTGCCGCCGGAACCGGAGGTGCTTCATGAAGCAACGAATGGAATTTATCAAATTAGAACCGGCCCTGCACCGCTGGCTTCTGGCCCAGCTGAAACATGCTCCCGCCACCCTCTCCGGCGCGGCGGAGCTCCATGAGGCCATGTTCGACCTGCAAGAGGGACACGTGTCCTCCCTGATGATGGAGCTGCTGCCCGCAGACACGCCGGCCATTGTCCCGGAGGAACGACTGGTCTGCGGTCCGCTGACCATGTACCCCAACAGCCACCGGGTCCTCAAGGAGGGCGCGGAACTGCTGCTGACCCCCAAAGAGTTCGATATTCTCCTGCTTTTAATGCAAAAACCCGGTCAGGTTTTTACAAAAGAGCAGATTTATCAGGCTGTCTGGGGCGACTCCTACTACATGGACGAAAGCAATATCATGGCCTTTATCCACAAGCTGCGCCGGAAAATCGAACCCAATTCCGACGCGCCCGTTCATCTGCTTACGGTCTGGGGCGTGGGCTACCGTCTGGTGGATGGTCCCTGAATCGCAAGAAAATTGCAAGGATTTTGCCATGGGCAAATCCCTGTTTATTGGCTAAGCTGGCTATGGTCTGCAACAAGACCGCGCCGTTTGGCGTCAACGTTTACTGCAAGCAGATAGCTTTTTTACTCTGAAGGAGGTGCGAACCATGGATAGCGACAGAAGTAGCAGTCACAGTATGCGGCCGAAGCCACGACACGGCCTTTGGACGCCCATGGGCCGCGCCGCTCGTTTCTGCCGCCGATCTTACGGAACGGAGGAAACGACCAATGAAGAGAACTATGAACGCACCTGCTGCCCGTACCGGCCAGCAGGCCCAGCGGCTGCAATTCGCAGCCACCAACCCCACCCCTGCGGTGCTGGAGCATCTGCACACCGCCCTTTCCGGTCTCACGCCTGAGGCCGTTGCCAACAGCCGTACCCTGTACGGCCCCAACACCATGGACCGCAGCAGCCGCCCCTCCCTGCTCCATCAGCTGTGGAGCGCCTTTGTCAATCCCTTTACGGCGATTTTGTTCTGCCTGGCCCTGGTGTCCACCGTCACCGACATGATCTTTCCCCGGTTTTCTCTGTTTGGCAGCACACCGGCGGAATTCGACCCCATTACGGTCCTCATCATAGTGACCATGGTGACCATCTCCGGCATTCTGCGGTTTGTCCAGGAGCGCCGCAGCTCCAACGCCTCGGAAAAGCTCCTGGCCATGATCACCACCACCTGCACCGTCACCCGCGACGGCGCCGAGCGGCAGGAACTGCCCCTGGAAGAGCTGGTGGTGGGCGACATCATCCACCTGTCCGTGGGCGATCTGATCCCCGCCGACGTCCGCATTCTCGAGGCCCGGGACTGCTTCGTCAGCCAGGCCGGTCTCACCGGTGAGAGCGCCCCCATCGAAAAGACGGCGGAAGTGCTGTCCGCTTACAAAAGCGCCGCGGAATGCGAAAATCTGGCCCTACAGGGCAGCAGTGTCGTGTCCGGCACGGCGACCGCCGTGGTCCTGGCCGTCGGCGGCGAAACCCAGTTCGGCGCCATTGCCGCCAGCCTGTCCCAGGAGCCCACCGAAAGCAGCTTTACCCGCGGCATCAACGCTGTATCCAAGGTCCTGATCCGCTTTATGCTGGTCATGGTGCCTCTGGTCTTTGTGCTGACGGGGCTGACCAAAGGGAACTGGCTGTCGGCGTTCCTGTTCGCCATCTCCGTGGCCGTGGGCCTGACACCGGAGATGCTGCCCATGATCGTCACCACCTGTCTGGCCAAAGGCGCGGTGGTCATGGGACGGCGGCAGGTCATTGTCAAAAATCTCAATGCCATTCAGAATTTCGGCGCCATGGATGTGCTGTGTACCGATAAGACCGGCACCTTGACCCGGGACGAGGTGGTTCTGGAATACCACTGGAACGTGGAGGGCCGGGAGGATTTGCGGGTGCTGCGCCACGCCTACCTCAACAGCTATTTCCAGACCGGCTATAAAAACCTCATGGATCTGGCGATTATCCGCAAAACCGAGGAATCGGAAGCCGCCGACCCCCGGCTCACGGACCTGTCCGAAGCCTACGAGAAGGTGGACGAAATTCCCTTCGACTTCCAGCGCCGCCGTCTGACCACGGTGGTCCGGGACCGTCAGGGCAAAACCCAAATGGTGACCAAAGGGGCCGTGGAGGAGATGCTCTCCGTCTGCGCCTACGCCGAGTGTGACGGCGCGGTGCGGCCTCTGGATGCGGACCTGCGCCGCCGGATTCTCGATACGGTGGCCTCCCTCAACGACAAAGGCTTCCGGGTGCTGGCCCTGGCCCAGAAGAGCAACCCCTCCCCCGTGGACGCATTTGGCGTGGCCGACGAGCAGGACATGGTGCTGCTGGGTTACCTGGCGTTTCTGGACCCGCCCAAGGAATCCGCCGCCGCGGCCATCGCCGCCATGGCGGCCCACGGCGTGGCCGTCAAGGTCCTGACCGGCGACAATGACAAGGTGACGGCCACGGTGTGCCGTCAGGTGGGATTGCCGGTGGACCATCTGCTGCTGGGCAGCGAGATCGAAACCATGGACGACAAGACCCTGGCCCGTGCTGTGGAGACCACCACAGTGTTTGCCAAGCTGTCCCCCGCCCAGAAAACCCGTATCGTCCAGGCGCTCCGGGCCAACGGCCACACGGTGGGCCATCTGGGCGACGGCATCAACGACGCCGCCGCCATGCAGGAGGCCGACATCGGCATCAGCGTCGATACGGCGGTGGATGTGGCCAAGGAGGCCGCCGACCTGATTCTCCTGCAAAAGGATTTGATGGTGCTGGAGGATGGCATTCTGGAGGGCCGCAAGACGTACGCCAACATGATCAAGTACATCAAGATGACGGCCTCTTCCAACTTCGGCAACATGTTCTCTGTGCTGGCGGCCTCGGCGCTGCTGCCCTTCCTGCCCATGGCCAGCTTGCAGCTGATTCTTTTGAATCTGGTCTATGACCTGACCTGCACTGCCATTCCCTGGGACCATGTGGACGAGGAATTCATCGCCCAGCCCCGGACCTGGGACGCCAATTCCGTCGGCCGGTTCATGGTGTGGATGGGTCCTGTCAGCTCCATTTTCGATCTGCTGACCTACGCGGTGCTGTACTTCTTCCTCTGCCCCCTGGTGGTGTCCCACGGTATCCCTTTCCATCAGCTGTCCAGCCATTTCTCCGGTGCAGAGCTGGCAGCCATGCAGCAGCAGTATATCGGTCTGTTCCAGGCCGGATGGTTTGTGGAATCCATGTGGAGCCAGACGCTGGTCATCCATATGATCCGCACCCCCAAGCTGCCCTTTATTCAGAGCCGTGCTTCGGCTCCTGTGACGGTGCTGACGGGAATGGGAATTGCCCTGCTGACGCTGGTTCCCTTTACGGCCTTCGGCGCGGCCATTGGCTTTGAAGCTTTGCCTGCTGTGTACTTCGCCTATCTGATTCCCTGCATCCTGCTCTATATGGCCCTGGCAACGCTGCTGAAAAACCTCTATGTCCGCCGCTACGGCCAGCTGCTATAAAAGGCAAAAAGTGAAAGTTTTACTCAATTTTTTCAAAAAATTGCAGGGGTCCAGGGGGCAGCGCCCCCGGTCGCCCGTCGCAACGGGCGAAACTCCCGCTGGCCGCAGCCAGCGAAATACCCGCGCCGCGCACGGCGCGAAACACCCAATCGTCCCAAAGCGCCATCCGCAGATGGCGCAATCCCTGCGGCAATGCCGCAAGGCCGCCGTCCCCACCCCAACGCGGGTGGCGGACGGCGGCCTTTTTTTCTCCTCCCCCTTGACAGCTGTGTATCTATATGATATTACTGTATATGTCAAGTATATACAATATGACATCACGAGGTGCACCATGGATATCATCATCAGCAATTCCGGCGGCGTGCCCATCTATGACCAGATCACCCGGCAGATCAAGGGCCTGATTCTGCGGGGGGAGCTGCGGGAGGGCGAGGCCCTGCCCTCCATGCGGCTGCTGGCCAAGGAGCTGCGCATTTCCGTCATCACCACCAAGCGGGCCTATGAGGAATTGGAACGGGACGGCTTCATTACCACCGTCCCCGGCAAGGGGTGTTTTGTGGCCCCCCGCAACCTGGAACTGGTCCACGAAGAGACGCTGCGGCGGGCCGAGGAACATCTGTCCCAGGCCGTGGACATTGCCAAAACCGGCGGCGTTTCCCTGGCCGAGCTGACCGAGACCCTCAGCCTTCTGTATGGAGAGGAGTAATTCATTGTGAACGCACTGGAGATTTCCCATCTGACCAAGGATTACGGCACATTCAAACTGGACGATGTTTCCCTGACGGTACCCGGCGGCACCATCATGGGGCTGATCGGAGAAAACGGCGCTGGAAAATCCACCACCATCAAATGTATTCTCGATTTGGTCCGGCCCGATGCCGGTACCATCCGGGTGTTCGGCCTGGACCACCGTAAAGACGAAACAGCCGTCAAATCCCAGATTGGCGTGGTGCTGGATGAATCCCTGTTCCACGAGGCGCTGACCCCGGCCCAGGTGGGCAAAAGTCTGCGCCGCATCTATCCCAACTGGGACCGGCGGTGTTATGAAATGTATCTGAAAAAATTTGCTCTGCCTGCAACCGCCCCCCTCAAGTCCTTTTCCCGGGGAATGAAGCTAAAAGTGTCTCTGGCTGCGGCCTTTGCCGTCAGGCCGAACCTGCTGCTGCTGGACGAGGCCACCGCCGGGCTGGACCCGGTGGTGCGGGATGAGATTCTCGACGAATTTCTCGATTTTATTCAGGATGAAACCCACGCGGTACTGATCTCCAGTCACATCACCAGCGATTTGGAGAAGGCCGCCGACTATGTGACATACCTTCACCACGGCAAGGTGGCCCTGACCGGAGCCAAGGATGAACTTTTGGACACCTACGGCAAGCTGATTTGCGGCCGGTCCGATTTGGACCGGGTGGACCGGTCCCTATTGGGTGGCGTCCGGGTGGGACAATTCGGCTGTGAAGCCCTGGTGCAGGACCGCCACGCCTTTACGCGGCGGTACCCGGAACTGACCGTGGACCCGATCACATTGGATGAAATCATGGTGTTAACGGAAAAGGAGACGGTACGATGATCGGTCTGGTTTACAAGGATTGCATGACATTGAAAAAGCAGCTGACCACCCTGCTGATGTTTCTGGTAGTCTACGGCGCTTTGACAGCGACCGGCGTCTTTGACGTATCCATTCTGGGGGTACTGGTGGCCGTCATGGGCATGACCATTCCCATGTCTTCCGTGGCTCTGGATGATGCGGCCCGCTGGGACCGCTATGCCGTGGCGACCCCCGCCGGACGCCGGGGCGTGGTGGCCGGGAAGTATGTCTTTACGCTTCTGGTGATTGTGATCAGTTCCATAATTGCCGTGGTCCTGATGGTGGCGCTGTCCCTGGCGGGTCTGTCGGAGCAAACACTGTCGGAGAATGTTGTGGTTGCCCTCAGCTGTGCCGCCGTGACGCTGCTGCTCAACGCCGTCATTCTCCCCTTTTTGCTGAAATATGGCGCTGAAAAGGCCCGTGTCATCAGCATGACCGTCTTTGTGGTGATTTTCGGCGGCGCACTGCTGCTGGAAAACCTCTGGGAGAAAGGCATGGTGCTGCCGGAGCTTCCTGCCGGTCTGGTACAGGCATTGCCGGTACTGTTCTGTATTTTGACCGTGGGCGCGTTTGTGGTTTCCTATTTTATTTCGCTGGGGATTTACGACCGGAAGGAATTTTGAGATGGTACGCAGAAAGCCACCGTCCACCACCCGCTTTGGGGTGGGACGGTGGCTTTGGCCGTTGGCCGGGGGTTGCGCGCCTTGCGAGGCGCGCTTGGGACGATTGGGGTGTTTCGCCCGTTGCGACGGGCGGGAGTTTCGCGCCTTGCGAGGCGCGACCAAAGGCTCTGCCTTTGGAAACCGCGATTTTTTGAAAAAAATCGAGTAAAACTTTTTATTTTTGGTGCGTCAGGCCCGGTGGGGCTCCAGCTTTTGAGCCAACCCCGCCCGGCGCAGCGCCGGACGCAGCGCCGCGTAAATGGCTACAGCGGCAACAGCGGAGATCACAGCATTAATGGAAGTGGACGCCACATTCCAGGCCAGTGTCACCTCTGCGGCAGGCTTGCCCAGAATCACCAGCTTATAAAAGTAACCCACCAGAGGATCGAAAATCACATTGAACAGCAGGCCCGCCACCGCTGCCAGCGCCGACCAGCGGAGGATATGGCGGGGATCGTTGCTTTCGCTGATACGGCCCAGTTTATGGGCCACAAAACCGGTAATCAGGCCGATACACAGCTTCAAAAGAAACGTCTTGGGGGCGTAGATCACATAGACCGGGTCGAACAGGTCTCCGATGGTCATACCGATGGCGCCGCCGAGACCACCGGCCAAACCGCCCATAAGCAGCGCGCCCAGGACACAGACGGCGTTGCCCAGGTGGATGGAGGTGGCGTCGCCGCCGGGCAGACTGATTTTGATTTGCAGAAAGGTGAACACCACATAGGACATGGCCGCCAGCATGGCAATGGCTGTGACCCGCTGCAAGTTCAGATAGGGCTGTTTCATGGGGAAGACTCCTTCATTTCTCTAAAGTGCCACCATCATAGCAAAGAACTGACCGCTTTTAAACGGTCAGTTCTGTTATTTTTTATGGTGTCAGTTTTCGACGCCCTTCATGGTCAGGCTGATGCGTTTCCGCTTTTCGTCCACCTCCAGGACCGCCACCTTTACCACATCGCCCACGGCTACCACCTCCGACGGGTGCTTGATGAACTTGTTGCAGACCTGGGAGATATGGACCAAGCCGTCCTGGTGCACGCCGATATCCACAAACACACCGAAGTCGATGACGTTGCGGACGGTGCCGCTGAGGACCATACCGGGCTTTAAATCCTTCATTTCCAACACGTCGGTGCGGAGAATGGGGGCAGGCAGCTCGTCGCGGGGGTCCCGGCCCGGCTTACACAGCTCAGCAGCCACGTCCCGGAGCGTGGGAACGCCCACGCCGCAGGCGGCGGCAGCTCTCTCCTCGCCCACGGCTTTCAACCGCTGAGGCAGTTGGTCAATGGCGGCGGTACCCACATCGGCGGCGGTATAGCCGCAGAGGGTCAACAGCTTTTCGGCGGCGTCATAGCTCTCCGGATGGACGGCGGTATGGTCGAGCACCTGCTTACTCTCCGGCACCCGTAAAAAACCGGCGCACTGTTCAAAGGCTTTTGGCCCCAGCTTGGGGACCTTCAACAGCTGCTTGCGGCTGGTAAACGGCCCGTTTTCCTCCCGGTAGGCCACGATATTTTTGGCGGTGGTGGCTGTCAGACCCGCCACCTGCTTCAGCAGCGGCGCCGACGCCGTGTTCACATCCACACCCACGGCGTTGACGCAGTCCTCCACCACGCCGCCCAGCACCGCATCCAGCTGCTTTTCCGGCATATCGTGCTGGTACTGACCCACGCCGATGGCTTTGGGTTCGATTTTCACCAGTTCCGCCAACGGGTCCTGCAATCTCCGGGCGATGGACACGGCGGACCGCAAATTCACGTCGAACTGGGGGAACTCCTCGGCGGCCAGCTTGGAAGCGGAATACACCGACGCGCCCGCTTCGTTGACCATCATATAGGAGAGACCCCCGCCCAGGCGGCGAATCAGTTCCACGGCCATCTGCTCTGTCTCTCTCGACGCGGTGCCGTTACCGATGGCCAGATGCTCCACGCCGTGCTTTTTCACCAGGCCCGACAGGATGGTGATGGCCTCCTCCTTTTTCTTCTCGGAGAAGGTGGGATAGACCACGGCGGTATCGAGAACCCGGCCCGTGCCGTCCACCACGGCCACCTTGCAGCCGTTGCGGTAGCCGGGGTCGAGACCCATGGTGACCTTGCCCTTGACAGGGGGCTGGAGCAGCAGCGGTTTCAGATTCAGCGCGAAATTGTGAATGGCGGCCTCGTTGGCCGTCTCCGTCAGGGCATTGCGGATTTCCCGCTCCATGGACGGCTCCAGCAGCCGGTCGTAGGCGTCCTCGGCGGCAGCCCGGACAAAGGCCATGGCCGACGAACCGGGTACGACCACGGACCGGAAAATGGTCCGAAGAATCTGCTCCCGGTCCGCTTCCACGGAGACTTTCAGAAATTCCTCTTTTTCGCCCCGGTTGATGGCCAGAATCTGGTGGCTTTGCAGCTTGTTCAGGGGCTGGGTAAAGTCGTAGTACAGGCGGTAGACGGAGTCTGTATCCTCCTTGGCGGCCTTGGTTCCCAGCTGGCCCCGCTGCATCATCTGCTGGCGCAGGACCTTACGGATGTCGGCGTCATCGGAAATCCATTCGGCAATGATATCCGACGCACCGGCCAAGGCATCCTCCACCGTCTCCACGCCCTTTTCCGCATCGATGTACGCGGCGGCCAGAACCTCCGGGGCCGGGGTCCCCTTCTCCTGGTCGAAAATGGTCCGGGCCAGAGGCTCCAGGCCCTTCTCCCGGGCCACGGTGGCACGGGTCCGGCGCTTCTGCTTGTAGGGCCGGTACAAGTCCTCCACCTCGGCCAAGGTCTGCGCGGCGGCAATGGCGGCGGCCAGCTCTTCCGTCAGCTTTCCCTGGGCTTCAATGGCCGATTGGACCTCTCCGCGCCGTTCCTCCAGATTGCGGAGATACTGGAGCCGCTCGGCCAGGTCCCGGATGGTCTGGTCGTCCATGGCGCCGTGCATCTCCTTACGGTATCGGGCGATAAAAGGAATGGTATTGCCCTCGTCCAGCAGGGCGATAACGTTTTCCACATGGGAAAGGGATTGGTTCAGCTCTTGGGCTAAACGCTCTGCAATGGTCTGCATAGGTGCTCTCCTTTGTGCGTTAGTACGGTGATTTTACCACAGATTTCGTGAAAAAACCATAGAAATCAGCAGAAAAATGCCGCCGGAGAACACTCCGGCGGCAAGAACTGCACAAAATATGGAAATGCCTGTTCTCTTACAGACGGGCAACGCCGGACTTGCGGGCGGCGTCGGACACGGCCTTGGCCACAGCGGGACCCACACGCTTGTCAAAGGCGGCGGGAATGATGTAGTCGGGGTTCAGCTCCTCATCGGTGATGAGGTCGGCCAGAGCCTTGGCGGCGGCCATCTTCATCTCCTCGTTGATATCGCTGGCGCGAACATCAAAGGTACCGCGGAAAATGCCGGGGAAGGCCAGCACATTGTTGATCTGGTTGGGGAAGTCGCTGCGGCCCGTGGCGATGACCTTGGCGCCGCCGGCCTTGGCATCATCGGGGAAAATCTCGGGTGTGGGGTTGGCGCAGGCGAAGATGATGGCATCCCGGTTCATGGTCTTGACCATTTCCGTCGTCAGGGTGCCGGGGCCGGATACGCCCACAAACACGTCGGCGCCCACAATGACGTCGGAAAGGGCGCCCTTCTCCATGTTGGGGTTGGTGATCTGGGCCATTTCTTCCTTGATCCAGTTCATGTTCTCGGTGCGGCCGTTATAGATGGCGCCCTTGCGGTCGCAGAGAATGGCGTTCTTGACGCCGGCGGACATGAGCAGCTTGGTGATGGAGATGGCGGCGGCGCCGGCGCCGGAGACAACAACCTTAATCTCATCCATCTTCTTGTTTACGATCTTCAGGGCGTTCAGCAGACCGGCCAGGGTGATGACGGCGGTGCCGTGCTGGTCGTCGTGGAAAATCGGAATGTCGCACTTCTCTTTCAGCTTGCGCTCAATCTCAAAGCAGCGGGGCGCGGCAATATCCTCCAGGTTGATGCCGCCGAAGCTGCCGGAGATCAGGTAAACGGCGTTGACAAACTCGTCCACATCCTTGGTCTTGACGCAGAGAGGGAACGCGTCCACATCGCCGAAGGCCTTGAACAGTACGCACTTGCCCTCCATGACGGGCATACCGGCCTCGGGGCCGATGTCGCCCAGGCCCAGCACGGCGCTGCCGTCGGTGATGACGGCGCACAGGTTGTGGCGGCGGGTCAGATCATAGCTCTTGTTGACATCCTTCTGAATCTCCAGGCAGGGCTGGGCCACGCCGGGAGTATAGGCCAGGGACAGGTCTTCACGGGTGCTGACAGGCACGCGGGGGACCACTTCCAGTTTACCCTTCCATTGACCATGGAGTTCCAGAGATTTCTGTGCATAATCCATAACTATATTATCTCCTTTTCAGGCATTTTGCCCATTAGATGAACCGAACGCCCATATTATAGCACAGATTTTTGGGATTTCCAATGGCATTTCACGACTTTGGTCACATTTTTTCAAAGCTGCCGAATCCATCCGGCGCGGAGGCTGCCGCCCCACACGGGTACGGGCAGCAGCGCAGCCAGCTGACGGGCCGCCGGTTCCCGGCTGCCGTCCTCCATCTGGTTGATTATCACCGTATCGAAGCCGCCCTCGGCGTTCAGCACCGCCGCCAGCCGTTCCGGCGTCACGGGGTCCTCCACCGACGCGCCGCAGAGGGCGGCGAATCGTTCCGGCCGGTGGGCAGCCTGTATGATGGGCTCTCCGAAACCGGAGGCCCCCACCACCAAAATCGTCCGTTCCGTCTCCGGCGGAATCACCGGCTCATGGTCCAGATGGGCCTTACAGGGCAGGCCCTTGGAGCCGTCGGCCTCCACAATCACATAGTCCGCCAACTGGCGCAGCGTCTCCAGCGGCGTCTCCGGCGCCGCCAGCTTGCCCTGCTGGGCCGGGGTCCCTACGCAGACGGCCCGGCATCGTGCCAGGGCTGCGGCAATATCCTCGGCACCTCCGGTAATCACCGGCAGCGTCTCCGACGGGAAAATCCGGGTGGTGGTACAAAAAATCACCGTGCCCGGCAGCTGTTGGGCCAGCACATGAGCCAGGGTGGTCTTGCCGCCGCCGCCAATGAGGCTGGTCACACCCCGGGGCAGCGCCAGGGCATCGGAAACGGGCTGCGCTCTCATAGAAAATCCTCTAAAATCTCCCGCAGATGCAGGGGCGACACATGGTATTCATTCAACTGGGCCACCAGTTCCGTGGCTTTGGCCCGGTCCAACATCACATCGTGAATGGTCTGCTCCTCCCGAACCACCCACTGGCCCTTCCAACGCTCTTCCACCATAATTCCATAGGTGGGGAACCAGCCGATTTCCTCCCGGTACGCCGTCTCCGGTATGAGACGATACCGCCATACAATGAGCTCTTCCACAAATTCCTCCAATTTGAACAGCTCGATCTTCTGGGGTACACCGGTGATTTTGGTGGCCAGATAGTTGACCAGATCGGTAACGGTGTTGTACCTGGGGTTTCCGTGGCCCAATTCAATGCGTCGCAGATTGGTCTGACTGATTTGCAGACTGTTGGCAACTTCCTCCTGGGTAAAGCCCGAAATCAGGCGCAGACAGCGGATGGAGTGGCCGAATTTTTCTCCTGGGGTCATGTCTCTTTCCCTCCTCTGGAGACATTATATCGAAGCCTGTCGAAAAACACCAGACACTATATGGTCGGTCGGTCAAAATACGCAGATTTTTTCGTAAAATTTGTCGCACAATACCTCTTGAATTTTTGGAAAACATGTGGTATAGTATTTGTCGTTAACCAGACATGCGCCGGTGGCTCAATGGATAGAGCATCAGATTCCGGTTCTGAGGGTTGGGGGTTCGAGTCCCTTCCGGCGTGCCAAAAGGCCCGGCTGCATTGCAGCCGGGCCTTTTGCGGTCTTTGCAATCGATTTGGAGGTGCTTCCATGGAACAGATTCCGCCGTTGCAGGTGGTGGCCCGCATCCGCAGCGATTTCCCCACCAAGTTCGGCATCCCCCGCCAGAGCGGCATTGTCTCCCAGCTGCGGGCATCGGTGGTCTTTGAGCCGCCATTCCGCAACCCCGACGCATTGCGGGGCCTGGAGGACTTTTCCCATATCTGGCTCCTCTGGGAGTTTTCCGAATCGGTCCGGACCCAGTGGTCCCCCACGGTGCGGCCGCCCCGGCTGGGGGGCAATGCCCGTATGGGCGTCTTTGCCACCCGCTCCCCGTTCCGGCCCAATCCCCTGGGCCTGTCCTGCGTCCGGCTGGAAGCCATCTGCCAGGACCCGGACCTGGGCCATATTTTAATTGTATCCGGCGCGGACCTCATGGACGGTACGCCGATTTTTGATATCAAGCCCTATATCCCCTACGCCGACTGCCACCCGGAGGCGTCGGGGGGCTTTGCCAGTGCCCCGGCGGAGGCATGCCTGTCGGTGGACTGCCCGCCGGACCTGCTGGAAGTGGTACCCGCCGCCAGTCGGGAGGCATTGCTGGGCGTTTTGGCCCAGGACCCCCGTCCGGCCTATCAGCACAAGCCGGGCCGGGTCTACGGTCTTGATTTTGCCGGGTGCAATGTGCGGTTCACCGTGGACGGGGACCGGCTGACGGTGACGGAAATCCGGCCCCTTTAGATTGTGCGTTGTGTTTCGCGGGAATTCGTGATAGAATACCAATACATTCCATGAAAAGGCAGCGCCGCACAATTTGACAAGCGGACTGGACGAGTCATTTTGGCTCAAGTGAACGTTTGGAAATCGCCGGAATACTGGATGTATTTCAAGATTTTCAAACTGCACAGTTGGGTTAAAAGGGCCGGCCAGGGCCGCAAGCACAATTGTGCAGTGCTGCCGAACCAATAAAGGAGGGTCCGTCTGTGGATCGGAATTTTCGTGCCGCCCTCAACGGCTTCAACCGCACCGACGTGGTAGCCTATATCGAGGAGTGCGCCATCAACCATGAAAAGGCCCTGCGGCAGCTGCGGGACGAGAACGCCCGTCTGCGGGCCGACCTGGAAGCGCTCCAGGCCCGGCAGGATGCGGCCCAGGAGACGGCTCCGGAACCTGTGGAAGCCCAGGAGACGCCCCAGGCGGAAGAACCGGAGGTCCCGCCCCAGACGGAACCGGAACCGGATGTGGTGCCCATTGCCCCGCCCGCGTCTAATTCCGCCGAGGAGCTGGCAGCCTATCGCCGGGCCGAAGCTGTGGAACGGGCCGCCCGCAATCGGGCCGCCGCCCTGTGCCGTCAGGTCAACGCCATTATGGACAGCACTTCCCGGCAGCTGGAAGGCTCCCGTGGCGATGTGGACACGGTCATGTCGGACCTGAATATCTGTCTGCGGCAGCTGAATGATACCTTTGCCCAGCTGCGGATTATTTTTGACGACGCTGTACAGGCTCTGACCACCATGGAACCCATGAAGCCAGAGGAGGAAGACGGAAAATAGGAGGTTTCCATGTATTATCATGCTTCCCGGACTCAGGGAATTGTTTTCTTGGAACCGCATTATTCCAATCACGGCCAACGGCTCCTGTATTTGTCCTCAAGAAGAGAAAACACGCTGGTTTATTTGAGCAACGCTATCGAAAAATTTTGCAATTCCACTGGATATGCCCATCATGGAAAGTGGTATACCTGGGCCAGTTACGGATTTACACCGGATGGGATTCTGCGATTGGAAGAATATTACCCCAATGCCACATGGGACACATACAAAGGCGTATCGGGGTATATTTATTCCATTGAAACAGCGCACGCTGAAAAACTGGAATCTATTCCCTATGTGTACACCCTTTCCGAGCCTGTCAAAGTGGTAACCTGCGAATACATTGCAGATGCTTACGATGCAATCATGGATGCTGTCGCATGCGGCAAAATCATCCTGGAGCGGTACGAAGACATGAGCGGCGAAAAGCTAAGACAAATCTACGAATTGCTCCGGGAGGATTACCGAAACTGCAAAGAGCACGAGGATTACCGGTATTTTCTAAAAATGAAATTCCCTACCTTATTTCCACACGCGGAATCAGCCGCTTTCCCGGATGCTTAAAAATCTTATTCCAAACAAAAAAAGGATGCGCCGCGGCGCATCCTTTTTTTGTTTGTACTTATTCGGCTTCGGCGGCCTTCTTGGCCTCCTCGATGATCTTGGCCTGGTACATCTGGGGCACTTCCTCATAGCGGACAAACTTCAGACGGAAGTAGCCGCGGCCCTGAGAGATGGAGCGCAGGTCGATGACGTAGGAGGACATCTCGCCCATGGGGACCTCGGCCTCCACCTGCTGCTGGTTGTCGCCCTTGGGCGTCATGCCCAAAATGCGGCCCCGGCGCTTGTTGAGATCGCCGATTACGTCGCCCATGTACTCATCGGGCACGGTGACTTTCAGCTGGCCGATGGGCTCGAGGATGGTGGGAGCAGCCTGGGGCAGACCCTCCTTGAACGCGATGGAAGCAGCCGTCTTAAAGGCCATTTCGGAGGAGTCCACGGGGTGATAGGAGCCATCGTACAGGGTAGCTTTCAGGAACACCACAGGGAATCCCGCCAGAGGGCCTTTCTTGATGGACTCGCGGAGACCCTTTTCGACCGCGGGGAAGAAGTTCTTCGGCACCGCGCCGCCGACGACACGCTCGCAGAAGATCAGATCCTCGGTCTCGTCCTGAGGCTCGAACTCGATCCACACATCGCCGAACTGGCCGTGACCGCCGGACTGCTTCTTGTGACGGCCATGGACCTGGACCTTCTTGCGGATGGTCTCACGATAGGCAATCTTGGCCGGACGCAGCTCCACATCCACATTGTACTTGCTCTTGAGCTTGGCGCAGAGCACATCCAGATGGATGTCGCCGGCGCCGGACAGGACCATTTCCTTGGTCTCCGGGTTCATGCCAAAGGTGAAGGAGCTGTCGTCCTCGTTGAGCTTGGCAAGACCCGTGGCGATCTTGTCCTCAGTGCCGCGGACCTTGGCATAGACGGCCATGGAGTAGCAGGGTTCCTCGTATTCCACCGGGGCGATGACGGGGGACTTGCCCTCGACGCCCAGGGTGTCGTTGGTCTTGACGTTGGCGGCCTTCATCAGCACGCCCAGGTCGCCGCAGCACAGCTCCTTGACCTCGGTGTTCTTCTTGCCCTTGGCCGTGTACAGGTGGCCCAGCTTTTCGCTGCTGCCGCTGCGGAAGTTGGTGAGGGTCAGGTCCGGGGTGGCCTTACCGGACACCACCTGGAAGTAGGAGTTCTTACCAAAGGAGTCGGACATGGTCTTGAAGAAGTACAGCGTGGGAGCGCCGTCGGGATCGCGGGTGAACTCGTCGCCGTCGGCCGTCACCATGGGCTTGCCCTCCAGGGGATTGGGGGCGTAGGTGATGAGGTTCCGCAGAACGCCCTGCATACCCAGGCCGCTGAGGGAGCCGCAGCACAGCAGCGGGAACAGAATCCGCTCCCGAATGGCCTGCTTGACACCGGCGGTCAATTCCTCTGTGGTGAAGGGTTCGCCGGAGAAATACTTCTCCATAAGCTCTTCGGAGGTCTCGGCCACCTGCTCATAGATGTTGTCCAGATAGACCTCCACACGGGCCTGGTCATCGGAGGACAGGCTTCTTTCCTTGCCCTCCAGGTCGTAGCCCTTACCGGTGAGCACGTCCACGCAGCCGGCCACCTTCTTATTCTCATAGATGGGGAACATGAAGGGAACAATGGCGGGATGCAGTTTGACGTGCATATAGTCCAGGGTGGTGAAGAAGTCGCCGATCTCCTCGTCGAGACGGGACATGCAGATAAAGGCGGGAACCTCGGACTCGCGCAGCTGCTTCCAGCTCTTCTCGGCGCCGACGCTGAGACGGCCCTTGGCGCCGGCCACGATGATGGCCGAGTCGCAGACCTTCAGAGACTGGAGCATCTCACCGGCAAAGGCGCTGAAACCGGGGTTGTCGAGAACGTTCAGCTTGCTGCCCTCAAATTCCACGGGAATCAGGGACGTGGCGATGGAATAGCCGCGCTTGACCTCCTCGGGGTCGAAGTCACTGACCGTATTGCCGTCGGTGACCTTACCCAGCCGCTCGCTGCCCTTGGCAGTGTATAGCATGGCCTCGACCAGCGTCGTCTTACCGTCGCCGCCGTGGCCCATTAAGCAGATGTTGCGAATATCCTTGGCAGTATACATGGTGAATTTCTCCTTTCGATGGAGGACAAGTCAGGCTATAGAAATTGTTACAGCGTAAATTGTCCGTCGGCGATCACATTCGCCAACTTTAATCCCCATTATACTCCTGTGTTTGGTACTTTTCAATAACAGCGTGTTCCATTCTTTGTAATTACAAAAAGTTTGTGCATCCTGCTTTATTTCAATAAAATTTTTGGTTACTTTGCCCGGCTTCTGCCCATTGACATCGGCAGTTCCTAGGCAAAGCGTGCAAAAACCGCGTGTCCACAGGAGAGGGACACGCGGCAGAGATTCAACGGGAGGCGATGGAGGTCAGCAGCAGCGCCGGCAGCGTCCAGGCCAGACCGTACAGCATCAGATTAAAGGGCGACGCCGCCCCGAACGCGCCCAGCCAGCACAGCAGGGCCGTCAGCGCCAGACCCACCAAACCGCTGAGCAGATTCAGGCACAACCCCGCCATAACGGCGCCGTACAGGTCGCGGCCGCCGGTGACGGCCTCGGCCATGGGCAGGAACTGATCCCGCGCCAGAACCACCGCCTGCTCCCCGCCGGCGGTGGCGAACGGTCCGGACAACCGGGCCCGCTCCTCGGCGTTGGGATACTCCAGGGCCGTACCGGGTATCTTATACTTGCTGCTGACGGCGGCGGGGGTCAGAAAGAAATCCCGGGTGGCCAGGACCAGGGACAGGCCCCGGCTCCGCAGCACCGTCGTCAGACCCATGCGAACCCCCGTCTGGGGGCTGTAGTTAAGGGCAAACACCGCCGCCAGCTGGCCGTTGACGGCGCAATAGACGGCCTGCCGCACATTGGTACCTTCGGGCAGCTCCACGCCCATGGCCCGCATAAAGGCCAGGGAACCCACCAGGACCACATCGCCCTGGATACCCGCTCCCACGCCGCCGCCCTCATAGCGGCGGAAGTTGTCAATGGTGCAGGACCGGCCGTTCTGGTTGACGAAAACCTCATGGAACACCGGTTCCAGGCCGCAGCCCGTCTGTTGCAGCACGGCGTAGGTATAGCCCACCACCTGATGGATGGAGAAGTTGTGGAACATCTTCATGCCGTTCATGGTGACGGTACCCTTGGGGAACAGGTCCTCATCACTGAGGGTGACGCAGCAGCGGCCCAGGAGCCGCCGCACGCCGTTCCAGCCGCAGAGGGCCGCTCCGGAGCGCATCAGCCGCCGGGACAGGGCCGCAAAGGGCCGCCAATAGGTCAATCCCGCCGTGACGGGGATGGAGGCCGTCAGCATGGTGGCCCAGCATTGCAGGAAATCCCGCTGGGCCGTGGCGGAGCAGGCGCCGGACAGAGCGCCGGTAGCCACCAGCACCAGCGGCGCGTAAACGGCCATGACGCGGCTGACGGCATCGGGGGATTCCAGATCGGCCACATACCGGTCCAGATTGCCGTCCCGGCGGAACAGGCAGTCCCGGTTGCCCCAGGCCCGGCGGCACCGAACCGCCGCCGAAGACGTCCCCTGGATGGAGAGCACCGCCCGCAGGCTCCGGCGGCGGGCCCGGTTGGCCACCACCCTGCCCCACAGGGCGAAAAACAATTCCACCAGCATCAGCGCCGACAGCGACAGGCGCGGCTCCTCGCCCATATGGGCCAGACCGTCGGCGGCGGTGACGACGGTGGCCACCGTCAGCATGGTATCCACGCCGGGCCGCAGGCGGAACAGCTGGACGATGCCGCTCAAAAACACATCGTAGGCGCAGAACGCGCCCAACAGCAGCAGTCCCAGCAAAATCTGGGACCACCGCTCCGCCGGCAGGTTCAGCCCCGCCGGAACTCTGTCCAAATGGACAAAACAGGTGACGGCGATGGCGGCGGCCGTCAGCAGGAAGAGCAGTCTGCGGCGCATGGCCAGTCCGCCGGTCCGCTTGCACGTCTCCTGAAACAGCGCCCCCGGCTCCGGATACACCGGCTCGGGCTTTGGCTTCTTCTCCTTGGGCGGCTTTTCCGGTTTCTCCGGTTTTTCCCGCTTGTGCCGCTTCTGCGGCGGCTCCACCGGCTGCCGCTGGGGCCGGGGCAGCTTCAGCTCCCGGTCCGGTTCCTCCGAGGGACGGTACTGCCAGATGCGCGGCGTCTTTGAGGCGTCCTCCGGTTCGCTTTCATCCTCCGGGTCCTCCAACGCCTCTTCGTCGTCGGGGACCGGTTCCGGCTCCTCCGGCAGCTCCACCTTGGACGGTTCCTTCGGCTCCGGTTCCTCCGCTTCCTCCGGTTCGGAGCGGCGGCTCCAGCCGCCAAATTCATTGAGAATGTCTTCCAGAGAAAACGGCTCCTCCGTCTCCTCCGGATTCTCCCACGATTCGGGGTTTTTCTCGCTCACAGGTCATTCACCTCGCTTCTGTGGGTTCGTTCCGCCATGTCAGCCCCTCTGGCGCACGGCCTCATACAGGAGGACCGCGGCGGCGGCCGACGCATTGAGCGAAGTAATTTTGCCTTTCAGGGGTATACTGACCTTGAAGTCGCACTGTTCAGCCACCAGACGGCCCATGCCGTCGCCCTCGGAGCCGATGACGATGGCCGCCGGTCCCGTCAGGTCCACCTGATGCAGGGGCGTGGCCCCATCGGCGGCGGTGCCGTAAATCCACAGGCCCCGCTCCTTGAGGTCCTGGATGGCGGCCACCAGATTGGACACCCGCGCCACGGGCATATATTCGATGGCGCCGGCGGAGGCCTTGGCCACCACTGCCGTCAGACCCACGCTGCGGCGCTTGGGAATGATGACGCCGTGGGCACCGGCGCATTCGCCGGTGCGGAGGATGGCGCCCAGATTGTGGGGGTCGGAAAGCTCGTCGCAGATAATCAGAAGGGGTTTCTCGCCTCGCTCCTCGGCCAGACGCAGCATATCGTCCACGGTGCTGTAATCGTGGGCCGACGCCATGGCGATGATGCCCTGGTGGGCCCCGGTGGGACTCATCTGGTCCAGCTTGCGCCGGTCGGTCTCCACCACCACGGCCCCGGCTTCCCGGGCCATGGCCGACAGGCGCACCAGACCGTGGTCGCCGCCGCCGGAGACGATAAAGACTTTATTGATGGTACGGCCGGATTTCAGCGCCTCGGTGACGGCGTTGCGGCCCTCAATGAGGTGCTCGTCGTCGGCCGGAGCCGCCTCGGGCCGCTGGGGACGGCGGCCGTCGGGCCGGAATTTGCGTTCGGGTTTCGGTTCTCTCATAGCATCAGTGCTCCATATCTCAAAAATATTCGCTAGATTTATCTATTATACCAAATCTCCGGCCCTTTCACAACCGGCTTGTCGAAAAAGTATTTTTGCCGGACCGGATGCCCTTTGGCGCCGTCGGACGCGCCGAAGCGGCGGCGGCCGACGCACCCGCCGGACGTCCGGCGACAATCCGCCGCATCCCTTTGTTTTTGGCCCATTCTGACAGAAATTCACAGAATATTTACACCCGCGCCCTGGCCGTCGGTTGCCTTTTGGGGGCGGCTATGGTATGATGAATACCGACCCCGGCAGGCCCGGCGGTCCCATTTGAAAGGGGAAATGATTGTTGAACAACGACCCGAAAAAGCCGGGAAGACCCCCGGAACCCGGTGACAATAAAACGCCAAAGTCCATCCTCATTATGGTGGTGGTGGCGCTGATTTTCACCGTGCTCATCAACTCGCTGTACGAAACCATCTCCAACTCCCGCTACGAGCAGATCACCTATGATGTCTTTGAGCAAATGCTGGACAAAAATCAGGTGGACTCTGTGGAGTTCCAGAGCGACCGGATCCTCATTCTCTCCCGGGACGAAGCCCAGAAGGACCCCAGGGAACAGAAAATCTATTATACGGGCATCATACCCAATCTGGAACTGAGCGAACTGAAAACCCAGCTTTCCCAGGCGGGGGCCCACTATGACGCCAAGATTGTGGAACAGATGAGCCCCATTATGAGCTTTATCCTCTCCTGGATTCTGCCCATTGCCATCTGGGTGCTGCTGCTGTCCTTCCTGACCCGCTCCATGTCCAAGCGCATGGGCGGCGGATTCGGCGGCATCGGCCAGTCCAGCGCCAAGGTCTACATGGAAAAGCAGACCGGCGTCACCTTCAAGGATGTGGCCGGTCAGGACGAAGCCAAGGAATCTCTGGAGGAGATCATCGACTTCCTCCACAACCCCCAGAAGTACGCCGAAATCGGCGCGAAGCTGCCCAAGGGCGCGCTGCTGGTGGGTTCTCCCGGCACCGGCAAGACCCTGCTGGCCAAGGCCGTGGCCGGTGAGGCCAACGTCCCGTTCTTCTCCATCTCCGGCTCCGGCTTTGTGGAGATGTTCGTGGGCGTGGGCGCGTCCCGTGTCCGGGACCTGTTCCAGCAGGCCAGCAAAATGGCCCCGGCCATCATCTTCATCGATGAAATCGACGCCATCGGCAAGACCCGCGACAGCCGCATGGGCGGCAACGACGAGCGGGAGCAGACGCTGAACCAGCTGCTGGCGGAAATGGACGGCTTCGACCCCTCCAAGGGCGTCATCGTTCTGGCTGCCACCAACCGGCCCGAGGTCCTGGACAAGGCGCTGCTGCGTCCCGGCCGTTTCGACCGGCGCATCATCGTGGACCGGCCCAACCTGTCGGGCCGTCTCCAGACGCTGAAAGTCCACACCCGCAACATCAAACTGGCCGACGATGTGGACCTGAACAAGCTGGCCGCCGCCACCGCCGGCGCGGTGGGCGCGGACCTGGCCAATCTGGTCAACGAGGCCGCTCTGCGGGCCGTCCGGCAGGGCCGTCAGGCCGTCAACCAGCAGGACCTGCTCGTTTCCTTCGAGGTGGTCATCGCCGGTACGGAGAAGAAGGGCACCGTTCTCACCGACACGGAAAAGCGCATTGTCTCCTATCACGAGGTGGGCCACGCCCTGGTGGCGGCCCTTGAGAAGCACTCCCAGCCTGTTTCAAAAATCACCATTGTACCCCACACCTCCGGCGCGCTGGGCTATACCATGCAGATGCCCGAGGAGGAGAAGTACCTCAACTCCAAGGAAGAGCTAATGACGGAGCTGATGACCCTGGTGGGCGGTCGCGCCGCCGAACAGCTGGTCTTTGGCGTTCAGACCACCGGCGCCGCCAACGACATCGAGCGGGCCACCGATCTGGCCCGGAAGATGGTCATGCAGTACGGCATGAGCGACCACTTCGGCCTGATGGCCCTGACCACCGTGGCCAACGCCTATCTGGACGGCCAAGCCATGATGAACTGCGCCGACTCCACGGCGGCCCAGGCCGACAGTGAGGTGCGGGACCTGCTCCAGTCGGCCTACGACAAGGCCATGGACCTGCTGCGGCAGCACCGGGAACTGCTGGATGAGATTTCCCTGTTCCTGCTGGCCAAGGAGACCATCACCGGCGATGAACTGATGGCCTTTGTCAACGCCGATCAGAAACAGCTGCCCCCTGCGGAAGACGCTCCCGCGGAAGATGCCTCTGCGGAAGATGCCCCTGCGGACACCGAAGCCGGCGGGGACGCGGCCTCCGCCGACCAGCCGGAGACCGGCTCACAGGAGCCTTCCTCCGACGGCGATCCGTCGTAATCCTCTCCCGGCAGCACCGCGTTCCCATTCCCGCGGTGCTGCCCTTTTCATCCAGACTTTTACTATACGAAAGATTAACTATTAAAAGTCAACCCCAAAAATGAATGGTGGTGGTGAAAAGAGATAGTTCAAGAAAGGTATAGCAAAGCAGAGGTCCGTAGGGACCCCGGCGTAGGCTAACAAGATGGAATTAGGCCGCCAAGCTGCAATAAGGCTGTCTGGATCTTTCCAGGG